>JBBSHP010000415.1:0-5067 GCA_038232555.1 Bryobacterales bacterium | reverse complement strand
GGCTTGGATCCCCCAGGCCGTCGCTTATTATTCTGCCGGCCCGTGTCGCGGTACAGAGGGATGCTCATCGCGCCGGTATCCTCCATGATGTCGAAGAGTTGTTTGTGCATGGCTTGCATGGCGGCCTGATGCTTGGGGCTGTAGATCAGGTTGTTGGTCTCGAGCGGATCTTCCTGGAGATCGTAAAGCTCATCGGAATCCCAGATCCCGTAGTAGTGGATGTACTTGAAGCGCGATCCGCGCAGCGCGTGCATGGTGGGCGTTTGCGGAAAATTGCGTTCCCAATAGTATTCGTAGAGCAGGCCATCACGCCACGGAATTGTCTTGCCCTGCAGGAGAGGGATAAAATTCCGGCCCGGAATGTTGCCGGGCGCGGGCACGCCGGCCGCAGCCAGAAAGGTGGGCATGATGTCGATGTTGGCGACCACGTCCTTTACCACGCCGCCACCCTTGAACAGTTCCGGACAGCGCGCCAGCATGGGTACTCGCATCGACTCTTCATAGGCAGTGCGCTTGTCGATCAGGCCGTGCTCTCCGAACGCGAACCCGTTGTCACCCATGTAGACGATCAGCGTGGAATCGAGTTCGCCTCGCTGGCGTAGGGCGTCCAGCATGCGGCCGACTGATTCGTCGACAGCGCAGAGCGTCTCAGCGTAGCGCTTGTAATATTCCGCCAGCGAGAGATCGCTGTGATACGGGAAATCCACCCCGTGCCAACTGTTGCGCTGGTTTTGCACCCACATGGGACGGTGTCGCGCCATGTCGCCTTCCGCAGCCATGGTGGGGGGCGGGACGAACTCGGCATTCGCAAATTTACCTTTGTGCCGCGCTGCGGGGATGAACTCGGAGTGCACGGCTTTGTGGGACAGATAGAGCATCCAGGGCTTACCGGCGGGCCTCTGCTTGAGCCAGTCCAGCGCATAATCCGTTAACTCGTCCGTGATGTAGCCCTTCTGCGGCACATGCTGGCCATCGACGTTGAGGCCGTTAGGGTTCGGCAAATAGGCGCCCTGCCCCTTGAAGCTGACCCAGCGATCAAAGCCAGGCTGTGGATCGTCTCCCGCGCCGCCCATGTGCCATTTTCCGAAAAAGCCGGTAGCGTAGCCGGCCTCCTGGAGATCCTGCGAGAAGAAGCGCGTGCCTTTTGGAGTGGGAGTGTTGTTGTCGACGATCTTATGTTGGTGCGCGTATTTCCCGGTAAGGATGGACGCGCGGCTGGGCGAGCAAAGGGCGGTGGTGACAAACGCGTTTTTACAGTGCACGCCGTCGCGGGCTAAGGAATCGAGATGGGGTGTTTCCAGAAACTTCTGACCTTTGAGGAACCCCATCGCGTCATAACGATGGTCATCGGTCAGGATGAAGAGAATGTTCCGGGGTTTCCGGGAGTCTTGCGCGAGGGCTTGGTGGGCCCCCATGGTGGCGCCAGCCGCGCCAAGTAGTAAAGAACGCCGATCTATCATTTGTCGATCTATCATTTGTCGATCTATCATTTTTTGTCCTGTTTTGGAAAGCCGCGGGGATCGTGTTTCCAGGGCGCGGTGTCGCCGGTGCGAATATACCAATCGAGCAAGCGAGTTTGCAAACCGGCTTGCGGCGACGAGTAGCTGCGGTCGCCGAAGACGTTGCTCAGTTCTCGCGGATCTTTATGCAGATCGTATAGCTCGCTGACTCCATCGGGCCGCAAGACCATTTTATAATCCAATGTTCGAATGGATGTTGCTCGCGTAATCGTCTCAGGATGCTCGTTTTGCAGCTTGATCTTGGGATAGTAGATGTTTTCTGGGGTGCTGAAATCCTGTACCGGCTCAAAGGACTGGGGCTCGTATACGTTATAGCCTCCCTCGCAAAAGGCAGCGCGATCGGGATCGCCGGGCCGGCCCTGCAGTTGCGGCATGAGGCTGTGTGCAAAATGAGTATGCCGGGCCTGGACGCCAGCGAGTTCCAGACACGTAGCCATGACGTCATAGAGCTCCACGTTCTCCTTGGAGACGTGCCCTTTTTTGGCGCCCGGAACGCGCGCAATCAGCGGAATGTGCTCCAGCACTCCATCGCAGGCGCTCGGCCATTTCTCCACCAAGCCGTAGTCGCCGGCCCATTCTCCGTGATCCGAGAACAGAAACACCGCGGTGTCATCCACGTGCTTGGTGCGCTCTAACGCCGCGAGGAATTCGCCTAACAGCCAGTCGGCGTAGCTGATCATTCCGAGATAGACAGCCTGGATCTTGCGGAAATCCACGTCCGCCAGGTGATCCAGGCGGCGCGTCCGCCGAATCGCTTCATAGAAGTTTGGTTTTCGGGGCAGGTCGGGAGCGCGAAGCGATGGAAGCTTCACGGGATCATACATGTTGTAAAAATCGGCCGGCGCGCTGAAGGGCGGGTGGACAAAGCTCAGAGGCAAAAAGATACAGAACGGCTTCTGGCGGTCCTGTTCCAGAACCCGGATCGCGGCCTGCACGTTCGCGTAATCTGCGGTGTCGCGCCAGTCGCCGCCCGGGCCGTAGAGAAACGAGTAGAAGTGCGGATCGTCCAGCTTCCAAGGATTCGCGGGAGGAGGTACGCGGGCCGGTTTAGGGCCCCAATCCGTTACGCTGGACGGGAAACTCCCGGGAGCGAGAATGTCATTCTTTCCGTACCAGTACACGTCATAGCCGTTCTGTTTCAGGTACCGGAACAGGTTCGGCTCATCCGGTTGCAGAAAATAGTAGAGGCTCCGGTGGCCACGGACGTGAACCGGCCAGCCCGTCAGCATGCTGCAGCGCGAAGGGCCGCACACGGTGTTCTGGACATGGCACTGCTCGAATCGCACACCCTCGGAAGCCAGGCGGTCCAGGTTGGGTGTGCGAACTAAAGGATGGCCATAGCATGCGATGCTCTCTGCTCGCAAAGTCTCTGGCATATAGAGCACCAGGTTCGGCTTCTTCGCGGCCTGCGCCGCCGCCGATGAGGAGGAAGACGACGACGCGAGCGCCGCCCCGGTCGCGCCTAAGAACGATCGTCTAGTGACGGCGGTGCGCACTGACGAGTCCTGAAACAAATACTTCACGCCGAATTGCACGATCCTGGGTGCTCCGGCTTCTATTAGTCATCAAAGGATCATATCAAAGCACAAGCCTTCCATGCGAGCAAAACCAAGCGGTCAAGTTTGAGGCCGCATCGCATCTCATGGTGGTGGCGGACGATCAAACTGCGATGGGAACCTTAAAAATAAGGACTTTCTGAGACGAAATAGGGAATATCTACGAAGCATAATATTTACATTAATTGGCTTGACTTTTCGTACATACGGCGGTAGTCTTTTTAATCGCTTTATGAAACTATACGTTTGGATAATAGTTATAGTTTTCTCGGTATCAACGCTGATTGTCGCGCTTACCAGAACAAACCAGATCTCTCCCAGGGCTACCTTAGACCAGCGAACACGCGTTCACCTTGTTACAGATCGTGGACGCGACCTGGATTCATTCTTCGCCGGTCTGACTGAAGTTGACTACCGGCTAAGACCGCCGTCGTGGGCGGAGAAGAAGTTTGCGAAGATTCAAAACTCGTCCTGGTTTCACTTTTTCGGGCTATCGCCGACGGCGGTGTATGCGCAGGACAATTGCAACGGCAGTTACCAAAGGAACCTCACAAGACAATGTGCAGCCGGATGCGGCAGTATGTACGACGACGTGGGCAGCGGTGGTGATAATTGCAACGGACTGATGAACACCGATATCGCCTGCCTCGGGACCGATTGCGGGGGACAACAAGCTCGGACTACTTGTCAGGTCCCCAATTGTATCCCGCAGTGTACCGGAGACCCGCCTCAATGCGATCTTGGTTCGTCGCATTGCGATCACGGCCAGTGGGTTTGTGACGTATCACCTATCGTTATCGATGTTCTCGGAGACGGCTTTGCATTGACGAACGCCGCAAACGGAGTGGATTTCGACTTTTTTGGAACCGGCAAAAAGGTGCGAATCGCGTGGACTGCTCCAAATCCCGACGATGCGTGGCTTGTTCTCGATCGGGATGGCAACGGCCGGATCGACAGCGCCAAGGAAATGTTCGGGAACATCACAGCCCAACCAAAGTCCGCCGAACCGAACGGATTTATCGCTTTGGCCCAGTTCGATATGCTCCAGGCAGGCGGCAATGCGGATGGCGTGATCGATGCCAGAGATGCCATTTTCTCCAAGCTTAGGTTATGGCAAGATAAGAACCATAACGGTGTTTCCGAGCCGGGCGAATTATTTCCTTTGACGAGTCTCGGGGTGATATCTATCGATCTGCACTATACCGAGTCCAGGCGAGAAGACGCCTTCGGCAATGAATTCCGGTTTCGCGCCAAAGTTGATGATGCTGCTCACCAGCGCCTGGGACGCTGGGCGTATGATGTATTCCTTGTCCAAGGTAAGAAAGGGCCATAGTTGAAAAGTGAGTTATTGGTCCGGTACGCGCGTTCGCTCACTGCGCGCTGCCGCGTGCCGAAGGAGAAACTTTATATGATTAACACTTGGAAAATGTTTGCAGGGGTATTGCTTTATTTGGGATGCTCTCTCTGTCCATTACTTTCCCAGGTTCCAAACAACCATGGTCGCGCCGTTTCGCTTGGGGTTGCTTCTTCCATGGAAACACGCGAGGTAACCCTCGCACTAGGGGATAACCCGAGGTTCTGGGCCGGGGACGCGCTCGTCACCTACGAAAAAAGTGGAACGGCCCATCCAGTAATTCGCTCCTTCGACAAAGAAGCGCGTGAAACCTCCCTCGTTGTTGACATTCCGGAAGCTGCGGTTATCAATGTGGAAGGTGTTACACGCGCATCGGACGGCGCCTTGGGCGTGTGTGGCTTCGCGCTGGATGCGGCAGGCCATCGCTCCGGGTTTGTTTACCAGGTCTCGCCGGACGGGCAACATACTCAGGTGATTCGTATGTCGGGCTTATATTTTCCCGCGCGAATTGTCATGACTCCGGACGGATCAACGTGGGTGCAAGGCTGGGAGCCCTCCGAGATTGCAGGTCGAAATATCAACATGGAAGCGCCGGTTATCCGGCGTTTCGACCGAACCGGAAAGCTGGTAGGAGAGT
>JBBSHP010000414.1:0-5074 GCA_038232555.1 Bryobacterales bacterium | reverse complement strand
GCGACACTGCCTGAGGGGATGGAGATGGTGATGCCGGGGGACAACGTGGGCCTGGAGATTGAGTTGATTACCCCGGTGGCGATGGACAAGGGCTTGCGGTTTGCGATTCGCGAAGGCGGACGCACGGTAGGCGCCGGAACCGTGACTGAGATTCTGTCGTAAATCACTGGGATAGACTAGGAGCATTCATGCGCGAAATCATTACGTTTCAATGTACGGACTGCAAGCGGAAGAACTACACCAATACCAAGAACAAGAAGCTGACCACCGAGCGTTTGGAATTCAAGAAATTCTGCCCGTTCTGCCGCAAGCACCAGCCGCATCGCGAAATCAAGTAGATTATAAGTAGAGGGGCATAGGCTAACGGTAAACCAGCGGTCTCCAAAACCGCCTTTGGGGGTTCGAATCCCTCTGCCCCTGCCAAGACCTTTCAGGAAGAGATCAAAAGATAAATGGCATTAGCGCAAGCAGACCACGACGATCAGGGCAGCTTTATCCAACGGGCCACCGCTTGGCCCGCACAGACTAAAAGCTACTTCGAAGAGCTTCAGCTCGAAATGCGCCGCGTCACCTGGCCCAATTGGAAGCAGGTTCGTGCTACCACTACCATTGTGATCGTCTCTGTCTTTGCCTTTGCCGCTTACTTCGCAGTGGTCGACCAACTTGTCAGCGCCGGTATTACGAAGCTGTTTAACGCTTTCACCCGCTAGAAAGGACGGCGAAGATGGAGGAAAACATGACTGTTCCCGACGAGATCGAAACTTTTCCCGAAGCGACCGAAGAGACCGAAGCGCCAGCTCACGCTACAGAACCTCAGACCGAAACTGTGGAAGCCCCTCCCGAAAGCCAGCCGGCTGATTCAAATAAGAACTGGTACATCATTCATACTTACTCGGGATTTGAACAAAAAGTAGCCGACTCGCTGCGCAGCCGTGCCCAGGCGTTCGGATTCGCGGACAAGATCGGGCAGCTTCTGATTCCAACCGAGGAAGTGGTCGAATCGCGCGCCGGCAAAAAGGTCACCAGCAAACGCCTGCTTTATCCCGGCTACGTTCTGGTGGAAATGGAGATGAACGACCAGCTCTGGCACGAGGTGAAGAATACCCCTCGCGTAACGGGCTTCGTCGGAGGCGGCAACAGCCCTGTGCCGTTAACTGCGGACGAAGTGAATCAGGTTTTATACCGGCAGGCCACGGCCGCCGAGAGGCCGCGTCCAAAGCTGAACTTCCAGAAGGGCGAGACGGTACGAATCAACGAGGGGCCGTTCGCCAACTTTACGGGCAAAGTGGATGAGGTCAATCCAGAGCGCAACACCGTACGAGTACTCGTGACGATATTCGGTCGAGCGACACCCGTCGAACTCGACTTCCTGCAAGTGGAGAAGAACGACTAAATGGCAAAAAAGATAACCGCACAAGTGAAGCTGCAGATCCCCGCTGGCAAGGCAACGCCAGCCCCGCCCGTCGGAACCGCACTCGGCCCGCAGGGTGTCAACATCATGGAGTTCTGTAAAGCGTTCAACGCCAAGACCTCCGCCAAAGATCAGGAAGGTCTCATCATCCCGGTGGTTATCACCATCTTCTCCGACCGCTCCTTTACGTTCATCACCAAGACTCCGCCGGTTCCCGTGCTGATCAAACGTGCTGTGAGTATCGCCAAAGGGTCGGCCGAGCCGAACAAGAATAAAGTAGGCAAGATCACCGAACAGCAGGTCCTCGAGATCGCAAAGATCAAGATGCCGGATTTGAACTGTTTCGATGTCGATGCCGCCGTGCGTAGCGTTAAGGGTACCGCGCGCAGCATGGGCGTGGACATCGGCTAGCCAACCTCCGGTGGCCTGCCAGGTTCGACGCTTAAGTGCGTCCGAGGGCCGCCAACACCTGGGCGCACTAGCGGAAGTTCTGGCCGACTGCGTGGCGGGCGGTGCCTCAGTCAGCTTCATGGCGCCGTTCTCAAGAGCGGATGCCGAACTCTTTTTCGAATCCGTCCTCCACGAAGTAGAAGCCGGCAAACGCATCCTGTTGGCGGCGTTCATGGGCGCCGAATTAGTCGGCACTGTTCAGATTCTGACCGCAACCCCTCCCAACCAGCCGCATCGGGCGGATTTGGCGAAGTTGCTCGTCTTGCGATCGGCCCGTGGGAGCGGCGTGGCCACCCTCCTTATGGAACACGCCGAAGAGACCGCCCGGCTCGCAGGCAAAACTCTCCTGGTGCTCGATACCGTCACTGGACAAAGTGCCGAGAGGTTATATATACGCCTGGGCTGGACCAGAGTGGGAGTGATTCCCAACTACGCCATGTTTCCGGACGGAACCTGGTGCGATACGACGGTCTTCTATAAGCGGCTCGGCCCAACCTAAGTCCAGATCAGCTCGATTGCCCGCTACGCGAGCCCTGCATCTTAGCGTAGACGTGAGTGAACTCCGCCCCAAACAAAAATATCTGCGCCGAGTAATACACCCAGACCAGCAGCGCCACCAGCGATCCGGCTGCCCCATATGCCGATCCTACGCTCGCTTTCCCAAGGTACAGCCCGATGAGATACTTGCCGATCGTAAACAGCACCGCAGTAACAGCCGACCCCACCCAGACGTCGCTCCAGCGGATGCGGGTCGAAGGCACCAGACGGTAGATCAACGCAAATAACAAGGTGATCACGATCATTGAAACCAGGGTGTTCGACGCCAGCAACATACTGACCGGCACTTTCCCGTGCAGGAATTTCCCCACTGCGGTGACAAAGGCGCTGACCACCAGCGATACCACCAGCAGGAACCCGATCCCGAGCACCATGCCGAACGTCGAAAACTCCCGGCGAATCGTTTCCCAGATTCCGAGACGGCCCGCCTGCTTCACTCCCCACATGCGATTCAATGAATCCCGTAGCGCCTTAAACACGCCCGAGGCGCCAAACAGCAAGGTGACGATGCCGATCGCGCTGGCGAGGGTTCCTTTGGCAGGGGATCGAGCATTCGCAAGGATGCTCTGAATCACTTCCGCACCCCCGGGCCCTACCAGGTCGCGCACCTGATTGACGATTTCTCCGCTGGCGGCTTTCTGCCCGTAAACCATACCGGCTATGCTAACGGCCACAATCAGAAGCGGAGCCAGTGAGAGGACCGTATAGTAAGCCAGCGCGGCACCCATCGTGGCCGCATCGTTATCGTTCCACTCCGAAAATGTCTGCTGGAAGAGTTCCTTAAGTTCACGAAGCAATTCCTAGTATCTCCCCGTCCCAGCGGCATATACTGGTTTGAGCTGTCACATCATCCTGAAAATTTATGTCATCTTTGCTCAATCGCCGTACCTTTCTGGGCGGTGCCGCCGCCTGCTCTCTGACTGCCGCAGCGCAGCCCAAGAAGAACGTCCTTTTTATTGCATCGGACGACCTCAACGACTGCTTGGGTTGCTTCGGGCATCCGATCGTGCGAACGCCAAACATCGACCGCATGGCCAGGCTGGGCGTGTACTTCCCGAATGCGTATTGTCAGTTCCCCTTGTGCAGCCCCTCGCGCAGTTCACTCATGACGGGTCTTGCTCCCGACACGATTAAGATTTACGACCTGCAGAAGCATTTCCGGACGACCGTACCCGACGTGGTGACGCTGCCCCAACTGTTCGAGAAGAACGGCTACTTCGTCGCGCGCGCAGGCAAGATATATCACTACGGTGTTCCCGGTCAGATCGGCACGAATGGTTTGGACGACGCTGCAAGCTGGAACAAGGTAGTGAACCCGGCGGGAGTCGATCACACCAAAGAGGAGCCGCTCCTGATTAATTACACGCCCGGCCGCGGCCTCGGTTCGGCGATCTGTTACCACGTCTCCGATGCCCCGGATGAGCAGCACACGGATGGCATGGTCGCCGCCTCGGTAGCCGAGATGATCGAGCAGCATCGGAACCAGCCTTGGTTTCTGGGTGCCGGCTTCTATCGCCCGCATGTTCCCTGGATTGCTCCCGCCAAGTACTTCGATCTGTATCCACTTGATCGCATCCAAGCCCCGCCTTTCGATGAAAGTGAGATGCATCAGGCTCCCGAGTGGGCCTACTTCACCAAGCCCGCCAACTGGGGCATGACAGTCCTGCAGCGCCGGGAAGCTATTCGAGCCTATTACGCGTCGATCAGTTTCATGGATGCACAGCTCGGAAAGCTGCTGGATACTCTGGATCGGCTGAAGCTGACCCGGAACACGACGTTCGTGTTCTGTGGCGACAACGGCTATCATCTCGGCGAGCACGGGCAGTGGATGAAGCAGACTGTATTTGAGGCGGCTGCCCGCGTGCCGCTGATTATGGCAGGCGCGGGTGTGCCTGCCCGTGGCCGCGGCTGCACTCGTCCCGTTGAACTGCTGGACATCTATCCAACCCTGGCAAGTATCTGTAATCTGGCGGGAACACCGGCCAATCTGCACGGGCGCAGCCTGCTTCCGCTTCTCACGAATCCCGCAGCCACTTGGGACAAGCCAGCCATTTCTCAAGTTCGCCGGCCATCGCCGAAAGGTCCAGTGATGGGCTACTCACTTCGCACCGGGCGTTATCGCTACAGCACCTGGGAGCAAGGCGGCGCGGGTGAAGAACTGTACGACTATCAATCCGATCCGCGTGAGATCCGGAACCTTGCCGCAGACACGGCTGCAAGCAGCTTAAAGCAACAACTCCGCACTCAGCTTCTTACCATTGCCCGTCAACGAGGCATGCCGCCAAACTCCGGGCCCAGCAATTAGCAACCAGGCGAGGCCTATTGCTGCTGTTGGTGCTCCTGTTCGTAAACAGGACCCACGTCTTCAGGTTTTTCGTTCAACACCGCGGCCCAGTCGTCTACTACAGGCTCCTCATCAGCCGGAGGCGGGGCATCGGACGGCGCAACCCGGACGGCTACGGTCAACTCGCTTTCCACTGAACCTTTGAAGACACCCCGGCTGGGTGGAACGTCGAAGTAGTCGCGGCCCACCGCCGTGCGCACGTGGCGTTCTCCAGCCATCATATTGTTGGTGGGATCGAAACCCGTCCAACCCAGTTCGGGCAGCAGAGCTTCCACCCAGGCATGCGTTGCGCCGTCGCTCGACCGCGTATT
>JBBSHP010000413.1:0-5078 GCA_038232555.1 Bryobacterales bacterium | reverse complement strand
TCGATGGCGGCACGATCAGTTCCGACGGTGGCGCGTTTCTATTGCGCCAGACCGACAAGCGTCTGAATCTGCTGCCGCGCTTGGCGAAGTGTTTTCTCGACGGGAGGAACCAGGATCTGGTTGAGCATTCGATTCTGGAAATGCTCTCGCAGCGGATTTACGGTCTTGCGCTGGGCTACGAAGATCTGAACGATCACGAGCAACTGCGCAAAGATCCGGTCTTCGGCATTCTGGCGGGACGAGAGGAAATGGATCAACCGCTGGCCGGCAAGAGCACACTGAATCGAATGGAACTGGGCACGGGTACGACGGATCGATATAAGAAGATCGCGTTCCGCAAAGAAGTGATCGATGAACTGATGGTGGACCAGTTCCTCGAATCGTACGGGGAGGCGCCCGCCGAGGTCGTATTGGACGTGGATACCACCGACCTGCCGCTGCACGGCAAACAGGAGGGGCGATTTTTCCATGGCTATTACGACAACTACTGCTATCTGCCGCTCTACATGTTCTGCGGCGAACAGGTTCTGTGCTCCCGGCTCAGAGAAGCCAATCACGATGCTGCCTTCGGTTGCCTGGACGAAATCAGGCGGATCGTGACGCAGATCCGGACGGCATGGCCGGGAGTGAAAATCGTGCTGCGCGGCGATTCCGGCTTCTGCCGCAACGAACTGATGAACTGGTGCGAAAGCAATGGAGTGGACTTTGTATTCGGCCTGGCTCGCAATCCGAAACTGCGGAAAATCATCGGGGCTGAGATGCACGCGGCAACGCAGGAGTGGAACCAGACGGGCAAACCGGCGCGGGTATTCAGTGAGTTCAGTTACGGCGCCAAGAAAACGAAGAAAGGCGGCTGGGACCGAAAGCGGCGCGTGGTGGCGAAGGCCGAGCATATCGCCGGAAAAGAGAACCCGCGCTTTGTGGTGACGTCTCTGACGAGTGAAGAATGGGCGGCGCAGGCCTGTACGAAAAACTCTATTGTGCGCACTAACACTCATGAGTTCTTGAATGAGCGCCCCAAACTGTCCGTGGATCAGGCTCCGGTGATTAACTTGTTGCGGCGAATAGGCGGGGAGGAGTTCTTTAAAACCAAGCCTTCGCTGGTGGGCTCGACATTGGCATCCGGGTATTGGTTAACACCTCTTTGATTGCGCTTAAAAACACCTCACGGAACTTCCGGATGCATTTGTAGTCTGCCCCGAATTGCTGTTGCAGGTCACTGCTGTCCTAAACAGGCGTGAGGCGAACTGAGGACCGGTGAAAGGAAAGGCTTTGGGATTAGAAAATGTGGATTTTTGGGAAGAGGTTTCCTTTTCCGAGTGAGTAGCCTGTCCCGATCAGGCCAATTCGAGAGAGAGTTGGGAATCAGGGAGTAGGGGCGGTGTGCCGAAAGGGTTGTCCAGCCAGGCTGTTAGATCCCGATAGGTAAAAAGATTCAGCCGGAGCATGGAAGCCAGATTCGATAACGACCACTTGGCTTTCGACAGATGATGCAGCCATTTAAGCAGGAGAATGGCAATCAAGGCTGTCCAAATCTGAATGCGCAGGGCGTTTTCGCTGGTGCCGACGAAACTCTTCACCTTAAGATTCTGCTTGAGCGCTTTGAAAAAGAGTTCGATTTCCCAGCGGTCCCGATAGATAGCGGCAATCGTCGTGGCGCCAAACTCCAGCAGATTGGTCAACAGCACGATCTCGCGCTCGTTCACCGCATCCCACACGGCCACGCGCCGCAGTAGGCACGGACAGTCCTGTTTCGCCTTTTCGCCCGTGAACAGAATCAGTTGGTCCGAGCGGATCTTCCGGTTGGCCGGAAGATCGCAGTTCTGTTCGACTGCATAGGCGGCATTGTCCTTCAAGCGTGTGACGAAATAGATTTCCTGGGCTGTCCAATTGCGGAACAGCTCGTAATCGTTGTAACCGCGGTCCATCACCACGATGGAGCCGGGGTTGATCGGAAAAGCATCGGCCATCTTCACGTCGCTGCGCCTGGCTTCCGTAATCAGGACATAGCGCGGCAGATAATCGTCGTGGTCCAGCAGCACGTGAGCCTTGACGCCGCCCTTGGCCCGGCGGAACTTGGCCCAGGGGAACATCTCCAGGCACAGACTGATGGTCGTCGAATCCAGCGACAGCAGTTTGTTCTTGAATCGGAACTTCCGCTTGCGCAGACCCAGGCCCCTTTCCTCGCGGAATCGCCCGAGCACCGTGTAAAACAGCTCTTCATACAGCTTGGCGGGCCGATGCTTATTGGCATACGAGAGGGAGGACTTATTCGGCGCTGCCCCGATTCCGAGATGGACCAGCTTGCCCAGACAACAGGCAAGACCAGTACAGATCTCGCGCAGAGAATCGGCGTGAGCGAGTTGGCAGAACAGCATTGCCACCAATTGCGTCCTGCTGCTGAAGCCCTTGGCTCCCCGTTCCGCACCATGTTTCTTCACCAGCGCCGCGAACTCAAGACTCGGTAAATGCTGAAGCAGTTGATTGAACAGACTCATTGCCTGTACCATCGTGTTGCCCTCCTGTTGGGGATCGGCTACCGGATTTCTCGGCCAAAAGAATGGTCCGGCGCTGGAACAATTATAGGGGGGCTTGTTTTTGCTCAAATGCTGTTTAGGACAAGAGTGGTTGCAGGTTAACCCAGGTCAGACTGAACTGCTCCTTGATGCGGTTCTCCATATCGCCGCCTCTTCAACAACCCCAAGTCAAAATCAAAACCTTCCAATGAAAAGGAAAGGCAAAACCAAAAACAGCCCCATGTCGCGAAACGTGTCGCAAATCTGACGCGAAAGCGAAGGTTCAACCCTCTTCCACCAACGAATAGCTCAGATTGCGGGTAGCACCACCTACCCGCAATAGTCCTTTCTCCACCATTTGCTTCAATTCTCGCTGGAGTGTTCGCCTGTTTACACCTGAACAAACCCGCTCCAAATCCTGAATCACTGCCGGAACAATTATAGGGGGGCTTGTTTTCCCTTGCTCAACTCAATTCAAAAAAGCTGTTTTGGACAAGAGTGATATAGGATCGAACACAGCATTCGGCGGTGAGGTTGTAACTTACTGCTTTCTGCCAGCCGTATAGAATTGCAACCCGGATCTGGGCTTCACCCAAAAGCTTACAATGATGCGGAAACCATTGTTGTAGATGGACGTATGTGCGAGCTTCAAAACCTTTGGCTGAGACACGTTCGAAAGCGTCCATCTGCTGTCGGCGAATGATCATTGCAACTCCGGGCTTTCTATTCCGTAAAAAAAAATAGTATATACCCCAGGTCCTGCCCACGATTCATTTCGCTGTTGGTAGGCTGGACCATCGGTTCACTTCCGATAATTATTTAGTACTTAATCGCATTAGTACATTTCTGTATTAGAATGTTTGGGCAATGCCCCGACTGGAGTGTTCAGAGGAAGACAAGGCAAATTTGCTGGCCATCAGCAGGAGCCGGAGTGAGGAGGCCCGTGCTGTGGAGCGTGCCCGGATCATTCTGGGCTGTCTGGAGGGAAAGGAAAATTCAGCAAGTAGCACGAGATCTGCGGGTCTCGGTTCCCACTGTCGGCAAATGGCGGAAACGCTTCTCGCTGTTTGGTCTGAAAGGTCTGCGCGACGAACCGCGGTCAGGCAAACCGGTTACCTATGACAAGGCGTTTCGGGATAGCGTGCTGGCCTTATTGGAGCAGCCGCCTCCGCCCGGCATGTCGCACTGGGATGGTCCGGCGGTGGCCCAGAAACTCGACGCCAGTGTGTATGCGGTGTGGCGTATCCTGCGCCGGGAAGGCATCTACCTGCAAAGATTGCGCAGTTGGTGCGTGAGCACGGATCGACAGTTCGCTCCCAAGGCCGCCGACGTGGTGGGATTATATCTGAACCCGCCGCTGAATGCGGTGGTGTTGAGCGTGGACGAAAAACCGGGCATGCAGGCCATCGAACGGCCTTCCGGTTACATCGAGACCGATAGTGGGGCGGTGGTGCGCGCACTCAAGAGCACGTATAAGCGTCATGGCACTCTGAATCTGTTTGCCGCTCTCAACGTCGGCACTGGCGAGGTTCAGACGAAAATCACCGACTACAAGAAGCGCGTAGACTTCCAGAGTTTCCTCGAAGGTGTGATTGCCGACCAGCCGCCGGAAAAGGAAATCCATGTGATCCTCGACAACTACTCCACACACAAGAAGAACGACGACTGGCTGGCTCAATTCGAAGGCCGTGTCCAGTTTCACTTCACCCCGACTTCAGCCAGTTGGCTGAATCAGATTGAGATCGTCTTCAGCTTGCTGACGCGCAAGACACTGCGCGGCGCCAGTTTCAAGGCCAAAGACGAACTGAGCGAAGCCATTGCAGCCTTCATACGAAATCACAATGAACACGCTAAGCCATTCAAATGGCGCAAGCGTGACGTCAAGGGCAGTCAGCTTCGTAATACAATTGTTAACTTATGCAATTAAACACTAGCTTTGATCTGGAGTGCTCGGCAAGGAAAGCAGGGGCGAAAAACGGGAATGTCGTGCCGAGCACTTCAGATAAGGCGGATTGAACTGAGCCGACGCTGAACGCTATGGGTTTTGAATGCCAATCAGGTGGTTAATTGGGGGTGCCGGCGTGAATATTTTGATTGGCACTTTGCGGGAAGCGGGTCGCGGGCATGGGCGAGACAGCTAGGCGACAGGCCAGTACGTGTTGAATGGCGTTTCCTTGTCCATCGGGACACACCGGTGGCTAATCGACCCGGGAAGCGTGGTCGGTGGAGCCCGATCCGAAGTGTTTTCTGAAACTGCATGGTTAAGAAGAATCGACGAACACTAATCTGACCAGTGGACCTGACATGCGTTCAATCACTCGAAGATGGCCGCGATGACAAGCCGGGCAAACCAACAGCGCTAAACCGGCTCCGGTGTCTATTCCAGCAAAGACCAGGGAGGCCTGCGGCAAGCGACTCCGCCAGATTTCCAGAAGCACTTTGCGTCGGCGGTTCGCCTGCATTCCGTAGTGGCGGATTCGAACATACCCTCTTGGTAATACTTGGAGTAAAAACCGCCGTTTGAACTCGCAAGCGGCGAGGGTGGAGACCTTGTGCTTACTG
>JBBSHP010000412.1:0-5081 GCA_038232555.1 Bryobacterales bacterium | reverse complement strand
TTGCAGGGCCCGCACCAGGTGGCCCAGAAATCGAGCAGAACCACTTTGCCCTTGTAGTCGGACAGCTTCACCGTGGCTCCGTTGGAGTCCTTAAGCGAGAAGTCGGGAGCGGTCTTGCGATCTTTGTCCGGCTTCATAGCCGCCTTCACCGTTGGCTCGGGCGAGCAGCCTGTTCCCAGCAGGGCGAGGGCCAGTACACACGCAACCGGCAAGCAGTAAGTTCTTAGCGACACGAGAAGCTCCTCTTCCTTAAGTATAGGAGACCTAACGCAAGAGGTCTTCCAGTTGGATTTTTGTGTCGGTTTTGGAATCGCGGTACTTCACGATAACCGGCGTGTAGAGCGAAATGCCCCAATCTTTTCCGATGCCTTTGGTGATTGCACGCGAGCCCGCCACCACCACCGCCTCCTCTGGAATGACAAGTGCTCCCTCCTCGGTGGCGGTGTAAATTTCACCCCGAACGATATCGTAGACCGGCGTCGAACGGTTTAAGATTGTCCCGGTTCCCAGCACGGCTCTGCGCTTTACGACCGTGCCTTCGTACACGCCGCAATTGCCGCCTACCAGTACGTCATCTTCAATGATGACCGGTAAGGCCCCTACCGGCTCCAACACGCCACCGATTTGCGAAGCGGCTGAAACGTGACAGTTCGTTCCCACTTGAGCGCAGCTTCCAATGAGCGCGTGCGAATCGACCATGGTTCCGTCGCCAACGTAGCTGCCCACGTTGATGTACATGGGCGGCATGCAGGTGACGCCGCGACCGATGTAGCAACCATCGCGAATGGCGGAGCCGCCCGGTACGATGCGGACCCCGCTGTCAACGCTAAACTGCTTGACCGGGTAGGTGGATTTATCGAGCCACGGTTGCCGTTCCGAATCGATGGACATGTCGACCACGATACCCATACGGAAGCCCAGCAGAATGCCCTTTTTCACCCAGGCGTTGACGCGCCAGCCGGTCGCGGTGGACGCGTCTGGTTCGGCTGCGCGGACGCGGCCTTGGTTCAGAGCGGCTTTGAATTCGTTGAAGAGTTGGAAATGTTCCTGAGTGTAGGCGGCCGGCTTCTCTTCGTAGAGACTCTCTAACTCAGCCTGCATGGACGGTCCGGTGTGCGAGCAGTCCCAAACTTTCTAGAATCTTTTCGATCTTCGCCAGACTCCCTGCGCTGGGTGGAACCATAGGCAGCCGGTACACAGGTTGAAGCAGCCCCATCAGGGCCATGCCCGCTTTGACGGGGATGGGATTGGATTCGATGAAATTAACTTCCATCAGGGACAGAAACTCGCGTTGGATTTTGCGCGCTGTTTCGAAATCGTTCGCAAGAGCCCGTTGCGCCAGTTGGGTCATCTGTTTCGGAATCTGGTTGGAGACCACGGAGACGACGCCCTTCCCGCCCAAGGCTATTAAGGGAATCGTAATTGCATCATCGCCCGATAGTACCGTGAAATGGTCAGGAACCTGGTGGAGCACCGCCGCCATCTGGCTGATGTTGCCGGAGGCCTCTTTGACCCCGACTATGTATTCGATTTCCGCTAACCGCTTGAGGGTGACCGGTTCCACGTTCACGCCGGTACGACCTTGCACGCTGTACACAATAATGGGAAGCGAAACCGCCGCAGCGATCGCTTTGTAGTGTTGGTAGAGGCCTTCCTGCGTGGGCTTGTTGTAGTACGGAGTAACCGAGAGGATGCCGTCAGCACCCATGGTCTTTAGCTCTTTCGCGAGCGAGATGACCTCGGCAGTGTTGTAGCCGCCCGCTCCCGCCAGGACCGGGACTTTCCCCTTGGCCTCTTCGAGCGTAATCTCCACGACCCGTAAATGCTCGCGATGGGTGAGCGTGGGACTCTCGCCCGTAGTGCCGCAGGGCACCAGAAAGTTGATGCCCCCGGTAATCTGGCGCTGTACTAACGAACGCAGAGTCGCTTCATCGAGCGAGAGATCGCTCTTGAATGGTGTTACTAAGGCGGTTCCGCAACCTGTGAACATGTCAACCTCCAAACAGGACTTCGCTGAATTCATGCCAGCCTTTACGGCCTATGATCCATTGTGCTGCCCGCAATGCCCCGCGGGCGAACCCCTCCCGATTCCGGGCAGTGTGCCGCAAAGTGATGGTGTCTGCGGCCGAGTCGAATCCGATCTCGTGGGTTCCGGGATGCGCTCCGGCCCGGTTAGAACTGGTATCGATGGGGCGTGTGTAGCCCGCCTTCTGCATGGCTTCGACCAGCTTGAGCAGGGTTCCGGACGGAGCGTCTTTCTTGGTGTGGTGGTGGATCTCCCAAGCCCAGGCTCCGTAAGCCGGGTCGGCTTCGAGTAGCCTGGCGGCTTCCGAAACAACGCGGTTGAAGACGTTGACGCCGACGGAAAAGTTGGGACTCCACACCGCCGCGCCATTGTTGTTTTCGATTTGGGCTTTCACCTGGTCGAAATCTTTCTGCCAGCCTGTGGTCCCTATCACGATCGGAATTTGCAGGCCAGAGGACTGAGTTACGTTGCCCAATACTGCCGACGGCACCGAGAATTCTACCGCTACATCGGCACCCTGTGGACTTTCGTCGCGGTTCACGTCCACCCGCGCCACCACTTCAAAGTCAAATTGGGGGGCTAGCCGATCAATCAAGAGGCCCATTTTTCCATAGCCCAGAATTGCGAGTTTAGGCAGCGAACACCTCCGGGTCCAAGTCTGTGAAGAACTCTTCGTGCAAAGACAGAATTGCCTGCGTAAGATCCTTAGAGTCCACGATAAAGCCAAAATTCATGGAGGAAGCGCCCTGTGAAACCATGCGGACATTGATGGGCCCCAGGGCTTTAAATACGCGCGCGCCGATCCCGGCGGTAACCGGGATCTTTTCGCCCACCATGCAGATGATGGATTGATTATGATCGACAGCGACTTCGGCAAACTCACCCAGCTCTTTCAAGATAGCCGGGAGTTTGGCGGTCTCATCCAATGTCATGGAGACGCTCACTTCGGACGTTGAGACCATATCTACGGACGTTTCATACCGGTCGAACACGTCAAAGATGCGACGCAAAAATCCATGCACCAGGAACATGCGCGTGGAGCGAATGTTGAGCACAGTAACCTTGTTTTTACAAGCGATGGACTTAACGATGTTCTTGCCCGGAACCGAATGTGCGGTAATACGGGTGCCTTCGACGTGGGGACGGCGCGAGTTCAGGATGAGTACCGGAATGTTCTTTTCTACCGCAGGCAACACCGTCGCGGGGTGCAGCACCTTGGCTCCGAAATAGGCCAGCTCGGCGGCTTCGGCAAATGAAATGGCCCGCACTCGCCGCGCAGTGGGGCAGACCGTAGGATCGCAGGTCAGCATGCCGTCCACGTCCGTCCAAATCTGAATCTCTTCGGCATCGACGCCGGCACCGACGATGGATGCCGTCAAGTCCGAGCCACCCCGGCCGAGCGTGGTGGTGACGCCTTCCACCGTCGCGCCGATAAAGCCGCCCATCACGACGACATGCTCTTTGGCAAGTGGCGGAATGGTTTGGGCGAGATGGGCGTAGGTTTCGGCATAGAGCGGATTCGCATGGGTGTGTCTCGCATCGGTGACGATCAACTTGCGCGAGTCCACGTGAATTGCGTTCACTCCGTGATGCTGAAAATAGTTGGTCACAATCAAGCTGGACAGCCGCTCGCCAAAACTGGAGATCGCGTCGATGGAGCGGGGACTTAACTCGCCCAGAATCGACAAGCCTTTGGTTAGCTCGGCCAGCTCCTGAAAGTGCTGGTCAACGGTTCGCTCCATTCCGGACTCGCGGAGGTGGAAATCGCGCAGCTCAAAAAGATCGGAGAGGGCACGATCGCGATGACCCGAAATGGCCTGCTGAGCTATCGCGAGCAGCTTGTTGGTGGTTTTTCCCATGGCGGATACGACCACAATCGGTTTGCGATCCAGGCGGCTCTTGACGATGCCCATGACACGCTCAATGGCTTCGGCGGACTCGACGGAGGTGCCGCCGAATTTCATCACAATCATGAATCGAGGAGACCTTCGGAATGCATCAGCTCGGCATTCAGCACCGCTGCTCCGGCTGCGCCTCGAATGGTGTTGTGACCGAGAGCCATGAATTTGTAATCGAGCACGGGACAGCGCCGCAAACGGCCGATATAGACAGCCATGCCGTTATCGCGCTCGACATCGCGGCGGGGCTGGGGGCGGTCCTGTTCCAGCATGTACTGGACGGGCAGCGCGGGAGCACTGGGCAGAGCGCGCTGCTGGGGCAGGCTGCGAAAATCGTTGAGCGCCTGGATGAGCTCCTGCTCCGAAGGCTTGCTGTCGAGCTCAAAAGAGGTTGCGACCATGTGACCGTCCAACACGGGAACGCGATTGCAATGCGCGCTGACTTTGAGGGTGTGGGGCCGAAACTCCTGCCCGTTACATTCCCCCAGGATCTTCTGTGTCTCAGCCTGCATTTTGTCTTCTTCGCCACCGATAAACGGGACTACGTTGGCGGTGATGTCCATGGAAGCGACACCGGGATAACCCGCGCCGGAGACAGCCTGCATGGTGGTGGCGACCACGCGCTTGATGCCGAACTGTTTCAAGGGCGCGAGGGCCATGGCCAGAACTATGGTGGAACAGTTGGGGTTGGTGACGATCTGGCCTTTCCAGCCACGCTGGCGTTGTTGCAGAGGGAGGATCGCCAGATGGCCGGGATTGATTTCGGGTATGAGCAGAGGGACGTCGGGCTCCATGCGGTGATTGCGCGAATTGGAGACGATGACGTGTCCCGCTTGCGCGAAGGCCTGCTCAATTTCCGTGGCGACGGAGGCGTCCATGGACGAGAAAATCAGGCGGGGAGCATGATCGGGCTTGCATTCCTGTACTTGCAAACCGGCTGCGGAGGCCGGCATAGTGCCGTTCAAACGCCAAGCAGTGGCGTCGGCATAGCGCTTGCCCGCCGAGCGATCGCTGGCACCGAGCCAGGTGACTTCAAACCAGGGGTGCCCCTGTAGGAAGCGGAGGAAGTTCTGGCCAACGGTGCCGGTAGCACCCAGGATTCCGACTTCGATTTTAGAAGGCATGAACGATAGCCACAAATGAACACGAATGAACGC
>JBBSHP010000411.1:0-5091 GCA_038232555.1 Bryobacterales bacterium | reverse complement strand
GCCTACATCCAGCGCATTCTTCCCACCGATCCGGTCGAAATGCGCTTCACCCGCGAACTGACTTCTATCGATTGGCGGCTCGCCCGCATCCTGGCGCTCGACACCCGCATCCTCGATCTCGAAATGGATCTCCAGGCTCCCGCACTCGAACTGGAAGACGGAACGCCGTCCGAACTGACTCGCTTGGTCTTGGCCGGACGAACGCTGGTCGATAAATCCCGTTTCCCGGCCTACCTTGCCGAACGCGAAACCAAGCTCATTTTCGCCCGGGAGGCCACTCTCCGAGCCCTGGATGCGCTACGCAGACACCACCCCCGCTCCCAGCCCGCCGCTCAAATCGCACCACCTAAACCACTTAACCCCGAAATCGACCTTCGGAACGAACCCGAAACGAACCCAGCTTCACAAGGTAGCCGATGAGCTACTGGTACACCCCCAACCGAACCGCGACCCCAAACCGAGCCGCGCGCGCAAGCAAGCGCACTCCCGCCATCCCTGACCCCGTTCTCTGGGCCCAAGCCCACTTCCACTGGCAACCCGACCCCATTCAAGCCGAAATCTTGCGCACTACCGCTAGCCGTCTCATGCTTTGTTGCACCCGCCAATGGGGCAAATCGACCATCACCGCCATCAAGGCGCTTCACCACGCCTGGTATCACCCCGCTTCGCTTGTGATCGTCGCGGCGCCCACGGCCCGCCAATCCGGCGAGTGGGTTGAAAAGACCAGCGGCTTTTTGCGTCAGCTCAATGTCCCATCTCGTGGTGACGGCCGCAATCGGAACTCGCTCCTGCTCCCCAATCGCAGCCGTATCGTGGGGCTGCCCGGCGTCGGTGCCAATATCCGGGGCTTCTCCCGGGTCTCTCTCCTCATCCTCGATGAAGCTGCTTTCGTTCCCGACCCGCTCTATCACGCCCTCAATCCCATGCTCGCCGTCTCCGGTGGTGCGCTCTGGCTCATCTCCACCCCCAACGGCCAATCTGGCTTTTTTTACAACGAGTGGCATAGCAAGGCATCCGTTTGGCAGCGTACCCAAATCCCCGCCGATCAATGTTCCCGTATCGCGCCTGATTTCCTCGCCGGACAACGCATCGCTCTCGGCGATCAGATCTATCGCCAGGAATATCAGTGTGAATTCCTATCCACCGGCGGCCAGGTTTTTTCTCAGGAGCTCCTTCAAAACGCTTTTGACGAGCTGTACGATCCCATCAACGGCGGCCTTCCGCTTTGGAAGGGCAATTGATGCCGCGCCTCGCTATTCACACCTTTTTCGGACTCGATCTGGGCCGTCGGCAGGACCCTTCCGCCCTCGCGATTCTCGAACGTCGTCACGATTACACCGGCCGCCGTGATCCCGTGACCTATGAGCTGGAACTTAAGCTCCGCTTCGTCCTTCGCCACGTGGAAACTTTCCCTCTGGGGACTCATTACTTTGAGATTGTTCGCCGCATTCGCAATCTGATCCAGATTGCCGACCCGCTGAAAACCTTGGTTGTGGATGCCAGCGGAGTAGGAGCGCCCATCGTGGAAGCCTTCCGGGCCGCGCGCCTCGAAGCCACCTTGATACCGATCACGATTACCGGGAGCGGGCACCCCCACCCGGACCCGCACGGAGGTTACCTCGTCCCGCGCCGCGATCTCATTTCCAACTTGCGGGTTCTTATGGAGCGCGGTCTTCTCAAAATTGCCCCTGGCATTAACAGCAAAGAGGCCTTGATTCAGGAACTCATTCATCTGAAGGACCGCCAAGGCCACCATCATGACGACTTGGCACTCTCGTTAACCTTGGCCGCCTGGCAATCCACCCGCGGAATCAACCACCTGATGGCGGGCACGAATGCTTAACCGCTCCGCGACTCCGAGCCACGGGTTTTCCGTGGCGGGTAATCACGACCATCTCCCCTGCTCGAACGCTCGAATCAGCTTAGGGAGTTGGTTCTTAGCTTGTGCGACGCTGACGTCCATATTCTGAATATAGCCATAATGCATAACTATTGGCTTATTCGCGTTGTTCTGAAAACATTTGTCCGCCCCTTATTTTTCAAGCGTTTATGCCGCCACCTCCAAATCACCCTGGTTGGAACACGTTTTCATCACCTCTGGTGGGCCGCCGCGTGGCCCATGACGGTTCATTCGTGGCTATGTCATTCCCCTCTAGTGGTGCGAATGCGTTCTCATCCATCCACGCGGGACGGACAGTATATGATCAAGTTGAGAGGAGAACACTCCGTTGGGATCCCAAACGAACAGCTACACCGAGGCTGCCATCCTGTCTCGTTTATTAGAACCGGAGAAGAGCAATTTGGCCCCCGAAGCCGCGCATTATCTTCTCTCGATTGACTTCGGCTCCGGTGACATCAACGAATGAATGAGCTTGCCCAGCACGCTCAAGCGGGAACACTGTCCGAAAAAGAAGACGCGGAGTTGGAAAGCTACCGCCATGTGGGTCACCTTTTGGCCCTCATGCAGTCAAAAGCAAGAATCTCGTTGAAAGATCTAGGCCATCTCTCGCGATAGTTCGTGAATAAGCAGCTCGAACGTGAAGTTCGATTGTGCGCCGGAGATCGCTGTGAGTACTGTCAAGTGGCTGCGAGCTTCTATCGGACCCCTTTTCAAATTGATCACGTAATTGCATGACAGCACGGAGGAGCGACGATCGCATCGAACTTGGCGCTGGCCTGTTTTCACTGCAACACGCATAAAGGCCCGAATGTGGCCGGAATGGATCGACTAACCGGAAAAGTTGTCCGGTTGTTTCATCCCCGCGAAGACGACTGGCGGGAACACTTCGAGTGGGTAGGTGCCGAGGTGGTCGGCCGGACGGCCGTCGGGCGAGTCACTGTGGCCGTGCTCGCGATCAATCACCCGGATGCCATCGCTGTGCGGGAATCCCTCCTCCGGGAAGGAGTCGAACTACAACCGTGATTCTGGGCAATTAACCGAGACCGCCTTTCATCGATTTCACCATCACTTCCCAGTAGGCAATCACACTCAGGAACGACGGACCCTCAGCAATAGCCTCACGAATGGCTGATCGGATCGTCCCAGCCAGGCTTGAGGTGGACGCGGTCGCACATTATTCGCGTTGTTCTGAAAACATTTGTCCGTCCCTTATTTTTCAAGCGTTTATGCCGCCACCTCCAAATCACCCTGGTTGGAACACGTTTTCATCACCTCTGGTGGGCCGCCGCGTGGCCCATGACGGTTCATTCGTGGCTACTCGGTTGATTTCTCTTGAAATGACTAACAAAAATGACTAAGCTGAAACTATGGAAGTCAGTGTTCACGAGGCAAAAACCCATCTTTCGAGGCTGCTCAAAGCAGTGGAGCAGGGTGAACCGGTGATCATTGAGCGAAATGGGAAACCCGTCGCCGAACTGGTTCTCCCCCGAGCCACGGGCCTCGTCCACCCCGGAACGGGCGACACTGCGGAACTCGGTTGTGACATCCGCGATCCAGCTTGGTGGCGTTCTTGGACTACGGAAGAATCGGATGCGTTCTTGGATGGCTCTTAAAATAGAATCTCTGGCCTCGGTTAATCGATTCCTAATCGATACGCATGCGTTAATTTGGGCAGTGCACCATCCCGACATGCTCTCTCCAAAGGTTCGCGACCTGCTAGGGAGGATCCGGGTGGCCGCGAGTGTTGCTTCCCTGTGGGAACTCGTCATTAAGCGACGCAAGAGCATCACGTACCCAGTCAAGGAACCGATCGTCTGGTGGGAACGTCACGTCGTATCGAAAGGAATAGAGACCATTCCAATTCGTCTTCCGCATATCGCCCATCTCGATCGGCTTCCGTTTTGGGAGCGCCATCGCGACCCATTTGACCGCCTGCTCATACAAGCGCTCACCGAAAATCTACTGATCATCAGCAAAGATCAAAATTTTGCAGCCTACAAAGACCTGAAGGTCATTTGGTGATTTATTCGCGTTTGGTGATTTATTCGCGTTGTTCTGAAAACATTTGTCCGCCCCTTATTTTTCAAGCGTTTATGCCGCCACCTCCAAATCACCCTGGTTGGAACACGTTTTCATCACCTCTGGTGGGCCGCCGCGTGGCCCATGACGGTTCATTCGTGCCATTTACACGGCGTGCGCCGTAGGTAATCACGATTGAATACACCGGATCACGTGGCTTGCCCGTAGCCTGCCATCGCGCGTAATCAGAGGAACCCCGAATGTATAGCTGGTAGAGGCTATGAGTTCATCAGCGGGGTCAGATTGAAAATCGAGCGCGCGTAGATTCACGCAAACCTCACGTGTGATCGGCCAAATATGAATCTTGGCCAGCGCCGCTATTACGGGGGGAGCGCCCAAATCAATCTGTATCCGCCCCTTTTGGTGCAGCATCTCAATCTCCCAGAGAACAATCGCCGAGATGCCCCAGCGGTCACCTGCCAGGATGCGCCTTTCAGAGCCTGTCAATTTGTTGTCTAGAGCGTACAGGAGGATGTGCGTATCCAGATTCAACACTGCTCAGCTTCCCAACCCGTTCCGGTCGTGAAAAGCTCGTCATGGGGACTGGCCTGCAAACATCCTTCCAGTATCCCGATAAGGTCGGCATTCGTTTCCCGTACCGGGAAAATCTTCGCAACGGGCGAGCCCCGTCGCGTGATAACGATCCCTTCAGCCGGAAGCTGGTCAACCAGCGTGAGACAAGTTTCACGGAACTGTGAGATGTTGATGGTCTCCATGCCGCAATTGTACATCAATATAAATAACGTGTACAACTGGAGATTGTTCAACGTGGCTCTCTCATCCCTCTAGTAGTATCTTTCGAGGCTGCTCAAGCAGTGGACAGGGTGACCCGGTGATCATTGAGCGAAATGGTAAACCCGTCGCCGAACGGTTCTCCCCAGCGCACATTTTTAATTGACTTCGGTACGTATCATTACCCATACTTAAAAGTATGAAATTAGGGGTGCGCGGCCAAGTCACTATCCCTAAAGACTTCGGCGCTCGCGAGAAGTGACCCGCCTCTGCTTTCCAAAACTGACCCAGGCAGGCTGTAACTGAGCGCATGCCAGACTGGCGGCGTTCCCCAGCCGCAGTTTCAGTTAAAGTATTGATTTCGTAATGAGCCGGAGGTT
>JBBSHP010000410.1:0-5091 GCA_038232555.1 Bryobacterales bacterium | reverse complement strand
TGTGGTCGATGTAGGCGGAATCTGAAATCTTGGGGACGGCGCCGCAATAGGACCGAATCATGACTATGCTAACACGCGAGAGTTTTTGTGAGCGTCTATTTCCGCGATTTCCGCATCGCTCAAGCGAAACTCCATCGCGCCGATGACACCGTCCACCTGTTCCGGCGAGCGCATCCCAACAATGGCGGCCGTGACTTCGGGGCGGCGCAGAGTCCAGGCTATAGCGACTTCACCAGGAGAACGGCCATGGCGACTTCCGATCTCGCGCAGCTTGTCCACTACGGCGAGGTTGCGAGAGAGGTTGGGTTCCTGAAACGCTAATGCCTTTTTGCGGAAGTCATCGGGCGGAAGACTCGCAAAGCGTTCCTTGGTCATCGTGCCCGTTAGGAGTCCCGATTTCATGGGCGAATAAGCAATCACGCCAATCTTGTTCTCGCGCGCGTACGGCAAAATCGACTCTTCGATTTCGGGCGACACAATCGAGTAAGGAGGCTGCAAAGAGGTGATCGGCGCGATAGCCTGCGCCCTCCGCATCTGGTCCGCATTGAAGTTGCATACACCGATCCAACGGACTTTACCTTCCTTCTGAAACTTGGCAAGGGCAGACCAGCCCTCCTCGATCTCTTGGTCCGGTTCAGGCCAATGAATCTGATATAGGTCGATCACGTCGCGCTTGAGACGGCGCAGGCTGGCTTCCAGTTCACGACCAACCGAATCCGCCTTCAGGCTCTTGCCGATCTCGCGCTGCTCGTTCCAGACCCGCGCGCATTTCGTGAAAACATAGGGCTGGTTCGAGACTCCCTCCAGCGCACGGGCGACCACCTCTTCGGAGTGACCGAGGCCATAAACTGCTGCTGTATCGATCCAGTTGATTCCGTGGTCGAGCGCCTTGTGAATGGCGGCGATCGAGTCGTCATCATCCTGTGGGCCCCAGGAGAAAGCCCACCCGGGTCCGCCCATAGCCCACGCTCCCACTCCGATCGCCGTTATTTTCAGGTCGCTGTTCCCAAGCTGTCTGGTAGTCATCACTTTTGATTGTCCAACACAACGCGCTGGCACGCGCCTGGATGGGAGAGCGGACTTCCCAAACTCGTCAATTAGCTTTCGCAAATCCGTATATCTAGACCTGCATTTTTTGCGTTCACAACTATTTAGTGCCTAAATTATGCTTCCTTTCTTGTACTTGCAAAAGTGAAAGAACGGGCATCGGGAGTGTCACGCCTAGGCTGGAGTCGTAGAGAGATGGCTGAGCGAAATCAACGCTGGCCGTTGTTTGAGATCAAAGGAGCCACCATGCCTGGCAGCAATCCAATCGTTATCTGGATGTAATTTCGAGGCCATTTAAGCCGAGGCCCTGTCAATTACTTGGTTTATTGGTAAACTGAGGTATGATTTCGCGGAGTCTAGAGTCAATTAGTATCAGGACTCCCAGGATCATCAGAACAATTAACAGGACTGGCCGCATTTGGGGTGCAACAGTCGTGTTAGCTGCGGCCATGACGTTAACGGGATTGCCCCGTGCTCATCCTCGAGCGACCCAGCATCTAGCGGCAGACCCGCAGGTGCAACGTCTCCGGGAGCAAAGTCTTCGGTATATCCAGTCCAATTCGTGGCAGCAGTTAGCTGAAGTTTGTGAACGGGGCGCCGAGGCGGCGAACGCCGCAAATGACCAGGTATTCGCGGTTAAGTTTCTCAACAATGTGGGCGGCGCCGAGCTAAAAATGTTTAACTATCAGGCGGCCATAGACGCTTTCCTGAAGGCAAAAGCGATTGCCGAAAAGCAACGGGATGGACAGGCCATCGCCGCGAGCGATTTGAATCTGGTGTCTGTCTATCTGCAGCAGAATAATCTCGTGGCAGCAAACCCCGTAGCTGCGCAGGGCCTGAAGGTTGCAGGGACCAGCGATCCCTGGGGATTCCGCTCTCCGATCCTGCTTGCCACTGCGGTCCTGCGTTGGGAGGAAAAACAAAAATCGGAAGCGCTTACGTATTTCCGCGAGGCGATTGAAGCAGCCCGCGCCAAAGGTAACCAGAACCAGGTCGCCGATGCGTGGGATTCACTGGGAAATACGCGGCTGGATTCAGGTGAGTTCGCTGCTGCCGAGGGTCCCTTGGCCGAAGGCTTCCGTCTGCGACTGCTTTTCCAAGACCCCTCTCTTAACTCTTCGTACTTCAGCCTTAGTCGCCTTCGGTTGGCGCTCGGCGATCCCGACTCGGCTGCCCACTTGCTTGATCGCGCGATTTCTCAGGGCATTGCGGCGGCCACCGTACCCGTTTGGAGTATTCACTGGGTACGCGGTAAGATCCTCGAAGCACAACACCGCCCTGACGAGGCGCTGGTCCAGTTTGAGATGGCAGCGGACGCCTGGCAAGGTTCCGGAGACAAACTTACGCCAGCCGACGCTCACAGAACCAGCCTGGCCTCTTACCGGAAAATCGATGCGCTCTTCACATCGCTGATCCAAACCAGCATTGCTAAAAAACCTGTACCCCATGTCGAAGCTTTCCTTGCTGCGGAAAGGTACCGGGCTATCGCCATGCAGCAATCGCGCACGCAGTCCCCCACCTGGCGCAAGCGGCTCGACCCGCAGTACTGGGTTGTCCTAAGCGAGCTCCGAAAAGCGCAAGTCAAGAATCTCATTCAGCCTGGTCCGGATCTGAGGATGACTCAGCTGCAACAAACCCTGACAGAGTACGAGGTTAGGGCCGGGCTACCCCCCTCTCGTACCATACGTAATAAAAGTAATGAGAATACCAACCCCACTGAAACACTTAGAGATATTGAGGGAAGCCTCGGGCCGGAGGAGGCGCTTCTCAGCTTCTATCTCGGAGATCCCGACTCGGCGGTATGGGCCGTTACAGATAGAGCAGTCGAGTACCACAGGCTGCCATCGAGAGAGTTGCTGTCGCGGGCAGCTGGCAGGTTCCGGCAGGCAGTGGAATATGAGCATCCAGACCGGGATGCAACCGGCGAGGTATTACATAACTGGCTTTTCCAGGATGTGAGTCCCGCTGTGCAACACAAGCCGATTTGGCTGATTGCAGCGGCAGACGAGCTTTTTGATATACCAATGGCAGCTTTAGTGGCAGCTAGAAGGGAGGGCAAGCCTGTGTACCTGGTGCAACAACACGCGACGGAGCGCATCCCGAGTGCCCTCATGCTGCGCAAGCAATCGGTGTTCCCGAGTGATGGGTCCTTTCTCGGCGTAGCAGACGGTATCTATAATGTTGCGGATCCAAGGTGGAAAGCAGCCTCGTCTGCCTTCAATCGATTTGGCATGCTATTAGCCCGACGACAAGCGGGGCCGACGCTCCAGATGCCACGTCTGGCCGGAAGCTCGCAGGAGATTCAAGCTTGCGCCCGGATCTGGCAGGGCTCCCGGCCGGCGGTGCTGCTAACCGGAGCGCGAGCCTCGCGAGAAGCGCTCCAAGTGGCTCTACGGAATCGGCCCGCCGTCCTGCACCTGGCTGCTCACGTGCTTTCGCCCAAGAACAGTCCTCAAGATGCGGTCATCAGCTTCGGCCTGTCGCCGCAGGGCGAACCGGAACTACTAACGAATGACGACATCGGCAACCTGCAGGTGCAGGGAACCACGGTGGTCGTCAACGGATGCGCTTCGGGCGACGTGATCAGTCGTGCGGAGTTCGGCGCTGGCGCTATGGGGCTCACGCGGGCCTGGCTGCTGGCGGGGGCGCAAAATGTGGTGGGTAGCCGATGGCCGATTCCCGACGACAGTGGCGATCTTTTCCAGTCCTTTTACTCTCGATTGAGCAAGTCCCGGGGCGGTGCGCTTCCGGAGCGCGTAGTAGCTCAAGCGTTACAGCAGGCCCAATTAGAGGCTCTACATGGAAATACCTGGCGATCCAATCCCAAATACTGGGGCGCCTTCTACGTTTTTGGAAAGGACTAAAGCAATGGTCGCTATGCAACAGCTTCAGCCAGGGAACAACGAGCCGGTTCACGACGAAGCTCCGTCGTGCCAATCCGCTGCCGTGGATCCGCCGGCAGTCGCCATACCGGCGGATCAGCCGGTTACACCCCCAGCCAATCAGGTGAATTGGTCGCTGTTGGTGGATCGAATCAGGAATGGCGACGAAGGCGGGATGGAAGAACTCTATCGCATTTTTGCCAAAGGAATCCGTTTTTTTCTGTGCAGGCAGCTTGGTCCGCAGGAGTTGGACGACAAGGTTCACGATACCTTCCTGATTGTGGTGCAGGCGATCCAGCGAGGCGACTTACGTGAGCCCGATCGCCTGATGGGATTTGTGCGCACCGTCGTCCGCCGGCAGGTGGCTGCCTACATCGACCAGGTGGTCCATAGCCGTCGGGAAGAGTTGGATGTGGAACTCGGGGGACGTGTTCCGGACCGGCGCAACAATCCCGAGCAGAGTATGGCTTCGCGCCAGAAAATTGAACTGATGCGGTCCGTTCTGCGCGAGTTGTCGGAAAAAGACCGCGAGATTCTTACACGCTTCTATCTTCACGAGCAAACCCAAGAGCAGATTTGTGAAGATATGGAGCTTAGTGACACACAGTTTCGCTTATTGAAATCAAGAGCCAAGGCGCGCTTCGGAGAACTCGGCAAGAAGAAGTTGCAGCAGAAAGCGTTAGTCTCGGTTTTCATGAGAACTTCCGTAGGTATTACCGACTAAACCTGTAGATCTCCAGGATATATAACTGCGGACAACGATCATATGGGAGGATTTTGGCCTAATGCAAACTGAATGTGAGCGGCATTTTGACGAGGAGCTATTGGAGTTATATTCTATCGGGCGCTTGCCCGATGAACAGGTCCCGGCTGTGGAAGAGCATCTCCTGCTGTGCTCCGAATGTCAGCTGCGGTTCACCTCGATCGATGAATTCGTGCGAGCAGCGAAAGTTGCGGCCGCAGAACTGGAAAGTGAGAAGGCCACCCCGAAACGCGACTTCGCCGAGCTACTGCGACGCCTCTGGCTGATTCCCAAACCGATGTGGGGAGCAGGGATGGCAACTGCATGTTTAGCAGTTTCGCTGGTGGTCCTAAGTTTTTGGCAGGTTCAGAATGACCATCAGACTGAGTTGAGACTGACCGCAGCGCGAGGCCAGGCCGG
>JBBSHP010000409.1:0-5096 GCA_038232555.1 Bryobacterales bacterium | reverse complement strand
GGGCCTGAACAACAAAGCCAAAGTCACTATGAGAAAATCCTACGGCTTCCGGACCTTCCGCTGCCTCGAACTCGCTCTCTATCACTCACTTGGCAAGCTCCCAGAGCCCGAATCAACCCACGAGTTTTTCTGACGAACCAAAAAATGCAGCCAACGCAGACTTGAAAAAGCATCTCACGGAGACGCGCGGCCACGTCGCCAATCACCTCGAAGCGGCGAAAACCGCAGGCTGGCATGAGACGGTAGCTGCCCGAAGTGCAGCTTGTTCTCGAAGCTTGTCACATAGTATCGGGCCCGATCACAACCTACCCTACGGCCTTAGCGTACGCTGTCAACTGAACTGGTTGAGCTGCCTGTCGCGGGAGAAAGGCTCGCCCCCTTTCAAACTTGAGGGGCAAATCGAAGATTGTGAAATAGGGGCGACCCTGCGAAGCCGGAGCGATGAACTGGAAGCCGCTCTGGCAGCTTGGGAACAAAGGTGAACGCAGCTGCGGGCCCCGAGCCTGCGACGATTTCAAAGCTCCGAACTGTAGTGGGGTGGGTGGCGTTTCTCAATCTCGCGTACTTCGGGGTGGAGTTCGTAGTCGCTCTCCGGATCGGCTCGGTATCGCTCTTTGCCGACAGCATCGACTTCCTGGAGGACACATCGATCAACATTCTGATCTTTGCTGCACTGGGGTGGAGCGCCCAGCACCGGGCACGCGCCGGCACAATGCTGGCCGACATTCTCCTGATCCCCGGGTTGGCCACACTCTGGATGGCGTGGCACAAGTTTATGGCGCCCGTGCCTCCGGCACCGATTCCGCTTTCGTTAGCTGCAGCCGGGGCCCTCGCGGTGAACCTGTGCTGTGCATATATGCTGGCCCGGTATCGCGGCGCTGGCGGAAGCCTCACGCGGGCAGCGTTCCTGTCGTCAAGAAACGACGCGCTTGCCAACATCGCGATGCTGGGGGCAGGCGCGGTCACGGCTTACACGGTCTCGGCCTGGCCGGACCTGATGGTAGGTCTCGGGATCGCTGCACTGAACGCCGATGCCGCTCAACGAGTGTATCGGGCTGCTCGAGATGAAAAGCGAGTGGCTGCTCTGCTCGGCGTATAATCAAGATAGGATGTGGAAGCGGCCAGCACAGTTGTTCGCACTTGTCGCGATGATGGTATCCGTCGTCAATGCGCAATGCGCGGTGTCCTGCGAGATTGCCGCCCCGTCGGCTTCCAGAAATTCTGCCGGTATCGCCGCTATTAGTGTCGATCAGGAGCAGCACGGGTGTTGTCCGCACGAGGGCGCACCGGAACCGAAGCAAGGGAAACCGAACGTTCCCTGCCCGCAGCCGCTGCCTGCCGCATCGCAAGATCGCGCGGGGCAAAGCGATGCGGGTGTGGATTCGATGCTGACGGTGCTTCTGACGGATTCCAGCGATCAAGACCCACCCGTGCCGGCGAAAGGGCGATTTGACTCGCTGCTGCTGCTTTCGACAGGCCCGGCTTTCAACCAACCCTCGTCCGTTTTCATCCTAAAGATCTAAGATCGTCGCTGCTGCACGCCGCCAGGCTTGTGCGGACTTGCGCCGAGCGCGAGTCAAAATCCGGCCGCTTGCTGACGCCAGCAGCCGAGTAACAGCATTCTTTAGGAGATAAATTATGAGCGGTAATCGTAGAGATTTTTTCACGCGACTCACTTCACTCGGTGCGGGGCTCTGGGCTGGGCGAGGGTCGATGTCAGCGCAACACGATATGGGTCAGATGGACCATATGCAACATCGCAACATGAAAGATGGCGCTATGCCACCGCCGAGCAAAACTCAACCTGCGCGGGAAGTGGGGGTAACGCCCGGCAAAGGCGCTCCATCCGCAGGGTCTGTACCGGTTGTGACGCTGGACGTCGCTGACCTGCCATTCCGCATGGACAACGGCGTCAAAGTTTTCAACCTGATTGCCGAACCCGTGAAACAGGTCATCGTGCCAGGGCGAACTTTCGATTTATGGGGCTTCAACGGCAGCGCTCCCGGCCCCACCATTCAAGCAAATGAAGGAGACCGGGTTCGCATCCTGTTCGATAATCACCTGCCGGAGCCGACCGGCATTCACTGGCACGGTCTGGAACTCCCGATCGAAATGGACGGAGTGCCGGGGATCGGGCAAAAGCCGGTAATGCCCGGTGAACGATTCGTATACGAGTTTTCGCTGCATCAGAATGGCACGTTCTTTTATCACCCGCATATGGCGATGCAGGAAATGGTAGGGATGCTGGGCGGGTTCATCATCCATCCCAAGACGCCCTATACGCCCCATGTTGACAAAGATTTTCTGATCGCGCTGCAAGAGTACGCGGTGCTGCCGAACAGCACGATTCCCAATAGCATGAGTATGGAGTTCAACTGGCTTACGTTCAATGGCAAGGCGGGGCCCGCTTCCACGCCGCTTATTATCCGGCAGGGAGAACGGGTGCGCGTCCGGCTGATCAACATGGGTATGGACCATCACCCCATCCACTTACACGGATTCACTTTCTGGGAGACCGGCCGGGAAGGCGCGCGCCAGCAAGAGACGGCCTGGACGCGCGGCAATACGACGCTAGTGGGAGTTGCGCAGGCTAAGGATTTTGAGTTTGTGGCGGACCGGCTCGGCGACTGGATGCTGCATTGCCATCTGCCCCACCACATGATGAATCAGATGGCGTCCAATGTCGGGCCAATGACGCGGCTCGGCCACGGCATGCAGGACGGCGGCAGCATGGAGGAGGGCATGGGCATGCTGCGGTCCGGCAACGCTACATCCGAAAATAGGGGACCCAGTTTGGGGCGCGCATTGGGGATCGGATCCAGTTCCGATATGCCTCGCACGAATGGGCCGTTAACGCAGTCCGAGGCGGATAAGGCCATGGCGAATATGCCGGGGATGGATCATTCCAGAATGGCGGGCATGGATCACTCAATGCAGGGGATGGACCATTCCAAGATGGATCCGACCAAGATGAACCACAGCGGGATGCAGGGGATGGGCGACATGAAGATGCCCGAACTGCCGAAGAATGCGAATCAGGTGCCGCTGTTTCCCCAGGACGCGTACATGGAAGGGCCGATGATGGCCATGGACAAGCAGGTGGAAAAGCCCGAGACATACGGGCTGCCAGCAGGCTGGAGCGGATTCTCAGGGGGCATGATGACACTGGTTCGCGTGCTGCCGGGTGAGCAGTATGAAAAGATCATGGACCTGAAAGCTCAACAGCGTATGAGTGGGCCGCAGGGGAAGAGCGCTTGATGGGACATTTCGATAAAACTATGCGGCTGGCCCTGGCAGTAACCGCACTGGCATGGATGTGCCTGCTGATGCCGGGCGCACACGCCCAAGCGACCGCTAGGAAAGCACACACCTTGCGCGGCACCGTCGAGCAGGTGGATCCGACGTCCAAGCGGCTTACGATCGCTAACGAACCGATGGAGGGCGGGATGGGCGCGATGACGATGACCTATGGCGTCGACGACCCGACGATTCTCAATCGTGTGAAGGCCGGGGATCGTATCACCGCGCAAATGTACGATGGCGATTCTACTTTGTATGAGGTGAAACTTGTAACGCAACCAGCCGTGGCGAACGTGCAGGCGCAACAGAACGGAATGCGTCTTGACGATTTAGAACGGATGGCCGTGGCGAATAATCCCACCATGGCCCAGGTGCAAGCCAATGTTCGTGCCGCGGCGGGACTGGCCAGACAGGCCGGTCTGTATCCGAATCCGACGGTGGGCTACTTCGGCGACGAGATTCGGGGTGGTTATACGCGCGGGGGCAATCAGGGCGGGTTTGTGAGTCAATCGATCGTGCTGGGAGGCAAGTTGCAGGCCGCCCGCCGCGTGGCACAACTGCTGGCGAATGCAGCCGGGACCAGCGGAGAACTCCAGCGCTTACGGATTGTCAATAACGTGCGCGTGTTGTTTTACCAGGTACTGGCCGCACAGAGGTTGGTGGAAGTGAGACAGAATCTGGCCAAGCTCGCGAAGGATGCGACGCAAACCTCTTATCAACTCGGCAACATCGGGCAAGCGGACCGGCCGGATGTTCTGCAGGCGGAGGTGGAAGAGCAACAAGCGATCGTGAAGCAGCGTATTGCCGAGCATGAATTGCAGGCGTCCTGGCGCATGCTGGGCGCGGTGGTGGGGAAACCCGACCTGGCGGTTACGCGCCTGGAAGGAGATCTCGATGCGATCCCGGATCTGAACTACGGGGAATGGATGAGCACCACGCTGCGGGAGAATCCGGAACTGAAACTGGCGCAACAAGCGGCGGAGCGCGCGGAAGCCTCGCTGGCGCAGGCCAGAAAGGCGTACATCCCGGATCTACAAGTAACGGGGATCCTGGTTCAGAACAACACTCCGCTGCTGGAGAACAATCCGTTGCGAGCCACGGGGGTGATGGGCGGCGCTCAAGTTGGAATTCAGGTGCCGCTTTTCAATCGTAATCAGGGCGCGGTGCAGGCGGCGCGAGCGGATATTGAGAGTGCGAAGGGGGAGGTGGAGCGCGTGAAGCTGCAAATCGGGCGGGAGGTGGCGCTGCTGTTCCGAGAGTACGATTCCGCCAAAGCTACGGCCCAGCAGTACAAGACGGCGATGTTGCCGCGCGCGCAGCAAGCCTATAAGATGTATCAGGCGAACTATCAAAACATGGCGGCAGCCTATCCGCAAGTGCTCATCTCGCAGCGAACTCTGTTCCAATTGGAAGCCGATTACATCCAAGCCCTGGAAAGCGTGTGGCAGAGTTCTCTACAGATCCGTGGATTCGGTTTAGTGAATGGACTCTCGATGCCTGTGAGCGCATCCGGAATGGGTGGCGGCCAGACGCCGATGGGCGGAAGCAGCATGTCTCCCACACGGACGACTTCCGTTCAATAACGGATGAGCTATAAGCATCTTATTTGGTTCTTAGCCGGCGCGCTGGCGGTGGTGGTGGCAGTGGGGCTGGGCGGACTGGTGTTTCTGAAAATGGGCGCGCACGGGTTCAGCGCCCGGGCGGAACCATCCGCGATGGAGACATTTGCAGCCGAGACTGCCCGAAACATGGCGCTGCCAGCGGGTGCCGGGGAGCGGGCCAATCCAATTGGCACT
>JBBSHP010000408.1:0-5102 GCA_038232555.1 Bryobacterales bacterium | reverse complement strand
GCGCATCCACGCCGGCACCGAGGGCATGCATGATTTCTGAAACAGAGCCGAGTCGGGCGACAAGAAGCGTGGAAAGCTCGTCGAACCAAAGGGGTTTCAGGGCCGCGCGCGCGCAAACATACGGTATGTACAAAAGAGTGAAGATGGCTATAATCGATGCGCTTCCGCGCACAAGCAAGGCCTCAATCTTTTCAGCCAACCGAGTAAACATGAGCTTTTAAAGCTAGTCTAGTGCGTCAGCGATAACATTACTGATCAAGCTTTCGAGCATCTTTACAATCAAAGGGGCTTCGTTCTCAATTCCGAACAGGTTCAACTATTGGAGCAGTGGTCGCTGGGCGCGATCGCTTCCGCCCGTATCGGTTGAGCACTCGCGCATTGATCGCGCTAAATCTTCGAGCAACTGCGCTACAGAGTTGGGCCGTTCGTCTCGTCACAGGTCACATCCGAGCGGTTGCCGGTGATAAGAGAGCACGCGCTCGGCAATGTCGCATAATTCACTCTGCGGCCGGCGATAACCGGTATAGCGGTGCTTGTGGTGTGGGTGTTACCAGTGCCGCCGAAGGGTGGGGAATAGCCGTATTGCGGCGGCAACTCGATATTGACAATGTTAAAAAAGCTGTTATTCGGCGAATGCTGCCATGCGAGACGGGAAAAAGATGGCTCCGTTTGCACAATCCCCACCAATTTCGCCAGAGAGGATGTTGTTCGTGAAAATCCAGCTAGTAAGCGCATCATCCCACGCCAGGGGAGAGCGATCTTACTTCCCTGCCCTTCCTGATCGGTTTTCGAGCGCCGCAAGGAAAGCACCAGCCATCCTCGGTTTCGCTGACGTCGTCGACATCGAGCGCGGCCAGTTCCGACCGCCGGAATCCCCCGCGAAACCCATCACGAGCAGCGCCCGGTCGCGCGCCCCCTGTAAATTACCAGGCAGCGCCCCAATGATCTTCCGGATCTCGACCGTGAAGAGCGGCTCTTTGCCGGGCTGGGCGGTGCCGACGGTGCGTTTGATGCCCTTCAGGATTTCGCTAATGGCGGCGTGCTGGGTCGAGGCCGGCGAGGGGTGTCCGGCAGCCTGGTGGGCTTTCGCGATGGCGGTTGTAAATTCTCTTCCTTGTTGCGACTGAGTTTTTTTGGAATCAGTGACTTACTGCTTAGACAACAGAGTACGCTAAGGGTGGCTTGAGGCTGGAATCCATCGGTAGAGGGTAGGCACGGAGACTCCGAGGTTGGTGGCGACGTCCCGTGGGGGGACACCGCTGGCGAGGAGATTTCGAGCTGACTTGATTTTGCTCTCGGTCATCTGGCGTTTTCGTCCGCCTTTGCGGCCGAGCTGTCGAGCGATTTCGAGGCCGGCGTGCGTTCGCTCGATGGTGAGTTCCCGTTCCATTTCCGCCAGGCTGGCCATGACATGAAAGAAGAAGCGTCCGGAGGCTGTGCCGGTGTCGATGGAATCGGTCAGGCTCTTGAACTGAATACCCTGCTTGTGAAGTTCACCGACCAGGTCTACGAGATGCTTGACGCTGCGGCCCAGCCGGTCGAGTTTCCATACGACCAGAGTGTCGCCTCCGCGGAGAACTTCCCGTGCTTTGGTTAGCCCCGGCCGCTCTGCCCGGCTGCCGCTGATTTTGTCTTCGAAGATGTTCTTGCAACCGGCTTTGGTCAGGGCTTCGACCTGGAGATCAAGGTTTTGATCCAGGGTGGAAACACGAGCGTATCCGATCAGCATGAATCTCCCTCCGCTCTTCTCGAAACTCATTGTTCCTGGAGTTGATTGAGAATACCATTTGAGAACTGTTTATGAGAACAGAGAAGATGAGCAATTTGGCGGTTCTGTGATTTGCGGTTAAGTGTTCTCATAAACCTCCGTTTTCAAGAGGAGCACCATGCCCCGTCGTTCGATCCTTTCCGCCGCCGAGCGGGAGAGTTTGCTTGCCTTGCCAAATAATCGTGACGATCTGATTCGGCGATACACCCTGAGTGAGTCTGACCTTTCCATCATCCGGCAACGCCGCACCGCGGCAAACCGGCTGGGCTTTGCGGTCCAGCTTTGCTATCTCCGTTTTCCCGGCTTGGTCCTCGGCGTCGACCAGCTGCCATCTGCTCCTCTCCTTCACCTTGTAGCCAATCAGCTTGAGATCCCTGTGGAGGTGTGGGCAGACTACGGCGGTCGCGCCGAGACCCGGCGAGAGCACTCGGGAGAACTTCAAACCGTTTTCGGCTTCGAACCATTCACAACTGGTCATCATCGTCTCGCGGTCCAGGAACTGATGGAAACGGCGAAACGGACGGACAAGGGCATCCTGCTCGCGACCACTCTAGTGGAAATGCTGCGCGCGCGGGCGATCCTGCTTCCTCGCTTGAACACCATTGAGCGGGTCTGCGCAGAGGCAGTCACGCGGGCCAATCGCCTGATCTACAAACAGCTATCCGGTGGGCTAACTGCTTACCACCTCGCGCGGTTGGACCATCTACTCACGCGCAAGGAAGACAGCAGCCTCACGTGGCTTGGCTGGTTGCGGCAGTCGCCGCTCAAGCCGAACTCCAGGCACATTCTCGAACACATCGAACGGCTTCAACTGTGGCGTGCCCTCAACCTGCCCCACGGAATCGGCCTGCAGGTTCATCAGAACCGGCTTTTGAAGATCGCCCGCGAAGGCGGCCAGATGACTTCTGGTGACTTGATGAAGTTTGAACGGGACCGCCGGTATGCGACCTTGGTGGCGCTGTCGATCGAAGGCATGGCCACCATCACCGATGAGGTCATCGGCCTTCATGACCGGATCGTTGGCAAGCTGTTCAACACCGCAAAGCATAAGCATCAAGAGCAGTTTCAGGCCGATGGCAAGGCGATCAATGAGAAGCTCCGGCTTTACGGCCGAGTTGGCCAGGTTCTGCTTGAAGCCAAGCAAAGCGGCGGCGATCCCTTCGCCGCGATTGAAAGCATCGTCTCCTGGGAAGATTTTGCCGCAAGCATCACAGAGGCGCAGAAGCTCGCGCAACCTGAAGACTTCGACTTCCTCTACCGGATAGGCGAGGGCTACGCGACGGTTCGACGGTACGCGCCTGAGCTGCTGAGGACGCTTGCCTTGCATGCGGCTCCAGCCGCAAAGCCGGTCCTCGATGCCATCGAACTGCTGCGCGAAAATGAACGCCGACAACGCCCGTAAGCTGCCCGAGGATGCTCCACTCGCCTTCATCCGCGAACGCTGGTCCCGGCTCATCTTTACCGATGCCGGCCTCGACCGACGTTATTACGAACTCTGCGCGCTATCGGAGCTCAAGAACGCGCTCCGGTCGGGTGATATCTGGGTGGAAGGCTCCCGTCAATTCAAGAACTTCAATGAATATCTGGTGCCTGCTCAGAAGTTCGCTGCTCTTAGGGAAGCCGGTGAACTCTCTCTGGCGATCAATCCCGATTGCGAGCACTATCTTCACGCCCGGCTGGAGGCACTCCATGCACAGTTGAAGCTAGTGGATGAGTTGGCCGCAGCCAATGATTTGCCGGATGCGATCCTCACCGACTCGGGCTTGAAGATCACGCCGCTCGACGCTTCGGTGCCGCAAGCGGCACAGAACCTGATCGACCAAGTTGCTAACTCGCTGCCGCACGTGAAGATCACGGAGCTCCTGCTCGAAGTCGATCAGTGGACCGGCTTCACCAGGCACTTTACGCACCTCAAGAGCGGGGATGCGGCAAAAGACCGGATACCCCTGCTGACCACGATCCTGGCCGATGCCATCAATCTCGGCTTGAGCAAGATGGCTGAATCGTGTCCCGGATCAAGCTATGCGAAGCTCTCCTGGCTTCAGGCCTGGCATATCCGGGACGACACCTATTCCGCAGCGCTCGCCGAACTTGTCAATGCCCAGTTCCGGCAACCCTTCGCGGAGAACTGGGGAGACGGAACAACGTCGTCCTCAGACGGACAACGCTTCAAGGCTGGAGGCAAGGCCGAAAGCACCGGCCACATCAACCCCAAATACGGAGCCGAGCCGGGCAAGCTGTTCTATACGCACATCTCCGATCAGTATGCGCCGTTCAGCTCGCAGGTCGTCAACGTCGGTGTGCGCGACTCCACCTACGTCCTCGATGGGCTGCTTCACCATGAATCCGATCTGCGGATCGAGGAGCATTACACCGACACGGCCGGCTTCACCGACCATGTGTTCGCACTCATGCATCTGCTCGGCTTCCGCTTCGCTCCCCGCATCCGCGATTTGAGCGACACCAAACTGTACCTGCCACCCGGCAAGGTCACGTACCAGGCCCTCAAAGCCATGACCGGCGGCACCATCAACCTCAAGTCGATCCGCACTCACTGGAACGAAATCCTCCGCCTCGCCACTTCGATCAAACAAGGCACGGTGACGGCTTCGCTCATGCTCCGCAAGCTGGGAAGCTACCCTCGGCAGAATGGCCTTGCCGTGGCATTGCGGGAACTCGGGCGTATCGAACGAACCCTGTTCATCCTCTCCTGGCTTCAGAGCGTCGACCTCCGACGCCGCGTTCACGCCGGCCTCAATAAAGGCGAGGCGCGCAATGCACTCGCAAGAGCAGTGTTTCTCTGCCGCCTCGGGGAGATCAGGGACCGCAGCTTCGAACAGCAACGCTACCGGGCAAGCGGCCTAACCCTCGTCACAGCGGCAATCGCGCTCTGGAACACGGTCTATATCGAGAGAGCCGTTCAGGCCTTCTCCAGCGACGGCCAGCCCGTCGACCCTGCGCTGCTCAAATACCTCTCTCCGCTCGGGTGGGAACACATAAATCTCACCGGCGACTACCAATGGAATGGCAAGCGGCCCGTACAAGGCCGGTTCAGACCGCTACGCACCCCAAATCGTCCTTAGCGTACTCCGTTGTCCGTTTTCTCACGCCGCCCCAAGTTGCCTCTTCGTAGGGGCTCGTCCAAGCGGCCCACCCGTCGCTCTTCAAAACCTTCGCACCAAAGCGCGCGACGGATCCTGCGTATTCACAGCGGCAAAAAACGGCTGGAACTATCTTTCGGCCGCGCATGGAGATAGCGTCCCGTAGTGTTGATGTTGGCATGGCCAAGTGTAGTCTGCACCAGATGGATGGGAGCGCCCCGGTCCAGCGCATG
>JBBSHP010000407.1:0-5103 GCA_038232555.1 Bryobacterales bacterium | reverse complement strand
GGACGAAATCGCCGCCGCCGAACGGACGCCGTGGCAAGGGAAAACATCCGAACGCCCTTATGTTTTGCTGGCCCAGCCGAGCTTATTCGCCCCGAGCCGTGCGCCGGCCGGAAAACATACGGCATGGGCCTATTGCCACGTGCCCAATGGCTCCACCGAAGACATGACGGCGCGAATCGAAGCTCAGGTGGAACGGTTCGCCCCGGGCTTTCGAGCACGGATTATCGGGCGCAGCGTCATGAACCCAGCCGCCATGCAGCAGCATAACGCCAACCTGATCGGAGGCGATATCAACGGCGGCGCGCAGGATCTCCGGCAGCTCCTGCTGAGGCCCACCCGGAGGTTGTACCGAACTCCGGTAAAAGGCCTCTACTTCTGTTCGGCGTCCAGCCCGCCCGGCGGAGGCGTCCACGGTATGTGCGGCTATCACGCCGCCCGCATCGCTTTGCAAGACGCCGGTGTCGCGATCCGGCCACCATTCCTGCCGCTTACTCCACCGGAATAGCAGAGGCTTTCGAGCTCTGGCCACCAACCGTCACGGTCAGCGCCTGAGTTCCCGCGGACACTCCCGCAGGGACCACTGCATTGATCTGATACAGTCCCGCAGAGCCCGGAGCTAATCCGCTGAACGTCACAGTAGCTGGCTGGCCCCCGATGCTCACCGACACCGGCGACTTCGTCTCAGCCAGGGGAGCGGATGGGGCGGGATCGCCGCTCGCGGGCTGGTTCGTCACCGGACCGAGACCATTAGCGAACAGTTGAATCGGTTGCCCCCGGCGCACGGGGTTGCTGGACGTCACGACGCGGCCATTCGCGTCCAGCGCAGCCGCCGTTCCCGGTGTTGCTTCAAAAAAAACAGGTGCATAATCCGACAGAGGTATGGTGACCACGTTTCCGTAAGAGTAATGGATGGTTACTTTCACCTGCGCAGACGTTTGGCCTTGCAATTCCCATGGCACTTGCACATTCACTTGGCCTGGGCTCACGTAGATCAGATGCCCGGGCACGCTGATCTTCGCGGAAGGCACATCAAAGCTGACAATCGCGCTATCGATCGCCAGCGGTAGCGCGCCGGTGGATTCAAGTTTCGCGAAGTTGGTGGAGTCGCTAAGAGCAGTGCCGAAAATGCTGATGTACGACCCCGGGGCCACTGCCTTATCCGCCTCAAAACTGGCAGCGTTGACGATCCCACTTTGTGTTACGGTGGGCCGCGCGCGGGCAGATCCGGTGAACGTCAGACGCAGCCCTCCCGCCACCGCCACCACTGAATAGCTCCCCGGCTGCGACCCGAGCGTCGGCTCGGCGAGAGCGATTCCGAAAATGTCGGTACTCGTGCTGGCATTCTGAAGTGTCGCCCCGCCCCGTGCCGTGAAAGTTACCGGAGCCTCTGCCACAGGCACTCCATTGACGTCGATGAGTTTGAAGGCCACGATGCCTTCCGGAATCCCCTGACCGACGGTTCCATCGAAGCCGTCTCCGATCAGCGGAATGATATTCGCGGCCACACCCGTCCCCACCAGGAACAGATAAGGAATGTGCAGAGCCACCCCGGACGCTTTCAAGGTGACTGCTCCCGAATGGACCCCCGCCGGAGGCACCGAACCCGACAACGTCAAGGAGAGGATGCCACTCGAGTTCGGAGCAAGGGAGAGCGACTGTTTATCGAGCGTTACCGTGGTCCCCGCTGCTTGAGTGGTGGCCTCGATCGCGACCGCGAGAGACAGCGTACTGGACCCCGTATTCACGACTTGAATCTGTTTCGTAACCGGCAACGAACCAGGCTTGAGGACGCCAAACGTAAGCGAGGATGGCGTCGCCGTCACAGTATCGCTCACTGCAGCGCTGGCGTCCAACAGCCCGGCGCCAGTTGCTGTGATATTGACCGCGTTCCCGGAATCGTCCGTTGTCACGCTTTGCGAAGCCGTGTTGACTAACGCCGATTTGATCTGCGCGGCACTGAAGCCGGGGTGCTGCTGTTTCACCAAAGCCGCCGCGCCCGCCACGATTGGCGTGGAGAAACTGGTCCCATCCGCCGCCGCATATCCGGTCGAACTATAAAGCTGGCCCAGCGGATCGTAGCGTTCAGCAGCCATGTAAATGCCGCCGTATACGCCATCGGAGGGCACTGCTCCGGGCGCGACCAGATCCGGCTTGATGCCCGAGTCACCAATAGAAGGGCCGAATGAGGAGAAGAAACTGATCTGGTTGAAATTCGTCGAGGCGTGCTCCACCCCGGAGGGATCAATCGTGACGCTGCTACCCGGCTTGGCGTCGATGTAATCCTTCAGCAAAACACCATCGCTGTTCGACAACATCACGGCTGGGGTGGAAAAACTGGACAATCCGGACGGGGTGATTGGCGTGGATTGATCCGCCATGTAGAAGATCACTCCGATGGCCCCGGCGTTTTCTGCGTTGCTCAATTTAGTCGAGAAGTTGCATGTCCCGCGCTGGATCAGAGCGAATGCTCCGCTCAAAGATCCGGATGGAAAGGCCGAGCAGCCCAAGCCGTTGTTACCAATTTGGCTGGCATCCAGGAGTGGCGCTGTCAATGCACCCACCGGACCAAGCGAATCGCTCGGCTGGGCAGACAATCTTTGAAGGCTAGACGGCGCGCCGTCCACTCCTACACTCGGTAGAAAATAGTGGGAATTGGTGGTCGCGCCTACCGCAATTACGGAGGGCGCGTCGGCCGGACTCTCGATCGAGTTGAAGGTAGGGGAAATGTTGCCGGCTTGTCCATCGTTGCCGGCCGAAGCAACAATCACCATACCCGCCTTGCTTGCATTCTCAAATGTCTGAGCCACCAGATCGCACGGCACGCCGGGCTCGTTTCCGCACGCCACTCCGGAATCCAGCGGCCCGATCAGCGCACTCCCGCCCAGAGAAAAACTAAGGATGTCCATACCATCTTTCACCGCGTCTTCCACAGCCTGAATGATCACGTCGTCAGGGCTGTTGTCGTTCACGCTGGGCGATCCCGATATCTTGTAATTACCGAGGTAGGCCTTGGGCGCCATGCCTGTAAAGGTCACTGCCCCGGTGTTGGTATTTGCGGCGGCGCAGGAAGCCACAGCGGTTCCGTGGCCGTCCCGATCGCGGGCAGATGCGTCGTCTGGCCGCGAATCTGCCGCGGGGTTGGGCAACGATCCGGCCGAGAGCAGATGGACGTAGCTGCGGGCCACGATTACTTTATTACTGGTAAACGCGCAATCGCTGCCGCTGCACAACGGATAGCCCGCAGGCATTGGCAACGAACTGTCTTGAAACGCAGGATGCGTCTGGTCGATTCCGGAATCCAGAATAGCAATCTTGACCCCGCGCCCGCTATTCTGGATGCCTCCCAAAATGTTCCACGCCGCGGGCGCATTCACCAGCTCTGTGGCGCGGTTTAACTTTCGGAAGTACAAGCGCTCCGGGACCACCCCAATCACGCCTGGAAGTCTCATCAGCTCGGCTGCCTGATCTGAAGAAGCTGCCACAAACACCGCGTTCAAAACAGTGCTGACGGACCCCGTAACCGGAATATTTCGCGCCGCCAGGGCTGCACGCAGAGTTCGCTGGCGGACTTCGATCCGTTGCCGGTAAGTCACCGCCGAAGGCGAACGCATCCCCTCCTGGGAGCTGAACTGCGAGGAAACCGGGGGATCTTCCATAATCAGTGCGTAGCGATTCGGCGCGACTTGAGCCAATGCGCTTCCGCAACATAAACAAATCGCTAGCCACAAGGCCCGCAGCCCCAGGTTCGCCTTTCGAGAGTGCATGTATTTCGGACGGCTCCGCTCTGAACGCGTTTCGCCCAAAGGCAGTTGCGCGCAGCGCCTGGATTAAGTTTTATGTACTCTTAACAATCCAGGGCTCGGATTACCGGCTCTCAGCGTAGGCCGGCGCCAAGCCCGGACAGGTGCTCATCTCCGGGCTGCTCGACAAGCCTTCGACCCGATTGCGACCTAGCCGTTTCGCCAGGTACAACGCTTCGTCGGCCTTTCGGATCAGCGCTTCCGGTGTGACCGCTCGTCCGGGGAGGGCGCTGGTGCATCCGAAACTGCCTGTCAGCGTCAACTTCGCACCGTTCACCACCAGGAGCTCTTTCGCAAGTGACGACCGTAAGCGTTCCGCCTGCGCAAACGTGCTCTGTTCATCGCAGCCCGGCAGCAGAATCAGGAATTCCTCGCCGCCATACCGCCCAATCGCGTCGTATGCGCGAATACATTCCCGCATGCGCCAGACCGCTTCCTGCAGCACTGCGTCTCCCGCAAAATGACCATGATTGTCGTTAATGCTCTTAAAATGATCCAGATCCAGCAGCACCAACCCTACCGGGCTTGAGTCGCGCACCGATCTCGCCAGTTCGCGGTTCAGCAAATCCAGAATCGACGAGCGGTTCCAAACGCATGTGAGCGAGTCCTTGGTAGCCTGCTCGCGAAGAGCTTCCCGAGTGGCGACCAGCTCGCTTTGGAGCTCCACCAGTCTAGTGCCAGCCCGCAGCCGCACATTCAGCTCATGCTGATCGAAAGGTTTGCTGACATAGTCGTCCGCCCCGGACTCCATACCTTCAATCAAATCTTCACGAAGGTTCTTGGAGGTGAGCAGCAGAATATAGGTATAAGGCTCATGAGCCCGCTTACGGATGCTGCGGCAAACCTCCAGACCCGTCATGCCGGGCATCATCCAGTCCAGGATCGCTAAGCTGGGCGGATCTTTTTCCTGCAGGATCTCCCAAGCCTGAGCGCCGTCCGACGCTGTCACAACATCGTAGCCCCATTTCGTGAGGGTGGCTTTCAGCAGATGCCTGGATACAATACTGTCGTCGGCAATCAGAATTTTCACTTGGACGAAGCCCTCTCCACCGCTGTCAAAGTCACCAATATCGGGCTAGGCATGGCTGCAAGATATGTACGGTTTCTTATCGGCACAAAGCGCCAGACCCTTTAGCGTCATGGGAGAGACGATTATTACACCTCGGATTCAGGTCAGCGACGCCGCCGTTTGACCGGTGTCCTTGGCTGAGTTGGGCTGCTCCACGGGCAATGTCACGGTCACCCTGGTCCCTTGCCCTTCGCTGCTCGCGATCCGAATATCGCCGCCATGCTCACGAACGAT
>JBBSHP010000406.1:0-5108 GCA_038232555.1 Bryobacterales bacterium | reverse complement strand
GCCAGATCACCACGCTCGAAGGCTTCTCGAGCGAGCGCAAGCCGCATGCAATTACCAAAGCTTTTGTGAACAATGATGCGCAACAGTGCGGCTACTGCACTCCAGGTTTTGTGGTCGCGGCCAAAGGCTTTCTGGATCGCAATCCCAACCCCACCTATGACGAAGTGAAGAAGGGACTGGGCGGCAACACGTGCCGGTGCGGCACCTATATGGGAGTTCGTAAAGCCGTGCTCGAAGCCGCCAAGGAAATTAGAGGAGGTAACAATGCCTGACTATAGCTGGCCTCCGATGGAGAAGAGGCGCGTGATGGGTAAGCGCATCAACCGTCTCGACGGAATTGTGAAAGCGAGCGGCGCGGCCAAATACAATTCGGACCTGCGGCCCCCGGGCATGCTATTTGGAGCGTTGTTGACGTCACCGCACGCGCACGCCACGGTGAAGAATATCGATATCGGCGAAGCCAAGGCGCTGCCCGGCGTGACAGCCGTGCGCGTGATCGCCAAGCCCGGAGCCGAGATTCAATGGGCCGGTGCGGAGATCGCGGCTGTTTCGGCGAAGACGGAAGAGATCGCCTACGATGCGGTGCGCAAAATCAAAGTGGAGTACGATGTCCTGCCGCACGTGGTTCGCGAAGAAGATTTGTCCAAGGTGGGCAATCGCGCCAAACCTGCTGGTGAGCAAACCACTGGGGATCCCGACAAGGCTTTCCAGGAAGCGGACGCGGTTGTAGAAGGGCATTACGGGATTCCTGTAATCACCCATTGCTGCCTGGAGCCACATGGGCAAACCATCGCGTGGGGTGCCGAAAAGATGGAGTATTGGCCATCCACTCAGAACGTATCTGCGATCGGCGGTGACATCGGGCGTGCGCTGAACGTCCCCGCCGCGAACATCCATGTACATATGGACTACATGGGCGGCGGCTTCGGCAGCAAGTTCCCGTCGGACCTGTGGGGCGTGGAATGCGCGCGTCTGTCGCAGGAGAGCGGCGGCAAACCGGTGAAGCTGTTTCTGGATCGTGCTACCGAACTGACCATAGCCGGGAATCGTCCGTCCGTTTTTGCCGACGTGAAAGTGGGCGGGAAGAAGGACGGCACGATCACAGTGTGGGATTCAAAGACTTGGGCCACCGGCGGAATCGGCGGCGGAGGTGTGAATGCGCAGATCTATCCCTACGTCTTCAACAACGTTCCGAATCGCCGCATGAACCATACCGCGGTATCGGTGAATGCCGGCAGCGCGCGCGCGTGGCGGGCTCCGAACCATCCGCAAGCTTGCTACATCACGTCTGCGGCTCTTGAGGATTTCGCAGCCAAGCTCAACATGGATCCTCTCGATCTATGGCTCAAGAATCTCAACTACACGGCGCGCCCGGATGTTTATCGCGCTCAACTACAGAAGGCTGCGGAGCTGATCGAATGGAAGAAGAATTGGCACCAGCGCGCCGATTCAGGCAAGGGCCCCATTAAGCGCGGCATGGGCCTCGCCATTCACACCTGGGGCGGCTCGGGTCACGCCAGTAAATGCCGCACCACCATCCATCCCGACAGCTCGGTAGAAGTCGAATTGGCGTCCCAGGACCTCGGCACCGCCACTCGCACCATGGTAGCCATGATCGCGGCCGAGACGTTCGGACTGCCGCTTACTTCGATCAAAGTCAAAATCGGCGACAGCTCTTATCCCAACTCCGGCGGTTCGGGGGGCTCCACCACCATTGGCGGCGTGACATCTTCCACTCGCAAATCGACTGTCAATGCACTGGATAAGCTGTTTAAACTGGTTTCCGAGGCGCTCAATGTGCCCCAGGATCAGCTCGAAGCGGTAGACGGGAGCATTCGCCAGAAAGGGAATCCGGACAAGGGCATGAGCTGGCAGCAGGCTTGCGCCAAGCTCGGAGTGGACAGCATCTCCGAGATGGGCGAGAACGATCCCCGCCAGGCGCCCAAGGAAGGGCTGAACACGGGCGGAGTGGGAGGCGTCCAGATGGCCGACGTCTCGGTCGATATAGAAACCGGAGTTGTAAAAATGAACAGGATGGTCGCCGTGCAGGATTGCGGCCTAGTGGTGAATCCCAAGACCGCCGAAAGCCAGGTCTTCGGCGCCTGCATTATGGGAGTCTGCTCCGCTCTGATGGAGGAGCGGATCATGGACCAGCAGATCGGCCGCGTGCTCAACCCGGACATGGAGTTTTACAAGCTCGCCGGCATCAACGATATCGGCGAAATTATCGTTCATATGGATATCACGCCCGAACACGACAAACGCGGCGTGGTTGGACTCGGTGAACCTCCGGCCATCGGCTGTGTTGCTGCGATTGCAAACGCGGTAGCGAACGCCATCGGCGTGCGGGTGCCGCAGGTTCCTCTCATCCCCAAGCGTGTGTTGAATGCTCTCGACAGGAGGTCCGCGTAATGCAAACGTTCGAATACGCAAGTCCCGCCGGCTTACAGGACGCTCTTGCTCTGCTCGGCTCCAAGTGGGGGGAAGCGGACGTGCTCGCGGGTGGCACGGACCAGATCACATTGATGAAGGATTACATCCACACTCCCAAGCGGGTGGTGAACATCAAGGCCATTGCTGAGCTGCACGGCATACAACGCACCGCGCAAGGGTTGCGCATCGGCGCGGCCGCTACCTTCGACGAGTTGGCGTCGGACCCTGCCGTCAGGACTGAATATGCGGCGCTGGCCAACGCTGCCGCCAGCATTGCGGGACCGCAAATCCGGAATATGGGGACAGTGGGCGGTAACCTGTGCCAGCGACCCCGGTGCTGGTATTTCCGGATGGGCTACGGCCTGCTTGCCCTGAAAGATGGCAAGAGCTTGGTCCCCAATGGGCAGAACCAGTATCACGCGATTTTCGGCAGCGGACCGGGTTACTTCGTCAGTCCCTCCAGCCTCGCCCTCCCGCTGATTGCGTTCGGAGCCAAGGTGAAGTTGATGTCGAAATCAGGTAGCCGGCTGCTTCCGATCGAAAAGTTCTTCGTGAATCCGCAGAGCGAGGACACTCGCGAGATCGCGTTGATGCCCAACGAAATCCTTACCGAAATTCAGATCCCGCCGGCGCGAGGCATTCGCAGCGCGATTTACGAAGTGCGGGAAAAGGATGCTATGGAATGGCCTCTCGCGATGGCCGCGGTGGCGCTGCAGATGAATGGCAACTCGGTTGGCAAAGCCAGTATCATCTTGGGTTACGTGGCCACCACTCCATGGATTGCCGCAGATGCGGCCGGCGCATTGACCGGGAAGCCGCTCACCGCCGACGCCATCGAACAGGCTGCCAACGCGGCAGTCGCCGGCGCAAAGCCGCTCAGTGAAAACGGCTACAAGGTGCAACTGACACGAGTAGCCGTCAAGCGCGCTTTGATGGAGGCCGCGGGCCGAGCCTGATGGACCGCGAGCGCTCGTCACTCACACGTCTGGACGACGACCGCTGCGACCACCTCCGCTGGAAGGGCATGTACGTCGAAGCGGAATGGGACCCGACCATTCCGCATTCCGGCGACCGTCTGTTCTGGTGCCATCACACCCAGCAGTGCCTGGGCCCGGACGGCAAACTGGTGGACGACTACGAATGCAATCCTGCCCGGAAGTGCTACCGGCCGTTTTGACGCTGGTGGGTGTATCCTTTTTTCATGACCGCAGCTCCAGCAAAACCGCTCCGCCGACCAGCCCCGCCGACCTTCACCAGCCTCGAAGAAGAACGGGGGCATCGTAAACAGCGACTGGCCGCCTCTTTCCGTCTCTTTGCCAAATTCGGATTTGATGAAGGCGTCGCGGGTCACATCACGGCACGGGATCCGGAGCGGCCCGATTGTTTCTGGGTGAATCCCTTCGGAATGCACTTCAGCCAGATCCGAGTCTCGGATCTCATCTTGGTGAACCACCACGGCGAAGTAGTGGAGGGCGAATACCCGGTGAACGGCGCCGCATTCGCAATCCATTCCCAGGTGCATGCGGCGCGTCCGGACGTCATCGCAGCCGCGCACTCTCACTCGATGTACGGCAAAGCCTTCGCAACCCTGGGCCGCCGGCTGGATCCCATCACGCAGGATGCATGCGCTTTCTATGAGGATCACGGGGTCTTCGACGACTACACCGGGGTTGTCAACGAGCTCCCAGAAGCCGAGCGAATCGGCCGCGCGCTCGGGCAGAGCAAAGCTGTGATTCTGCGAAATCACGGTCTCTTGACTGTGGGCGAAAGCGTGGATGAGGCGGTCTGGTGGTTTATTACCATGGACCGCAGTTGCCAGGCACAATTGCTGGCCGAGGCGGCGGGCACGCCTGTGAACATTTCACATGAAAACGCGGTTCACACGCGCGGCCAAGTAGGCAGCCACATGGCCGGATGGTTCCAGTTCCAGCCCATGTGGGACATGATCGCGCGCCAGCAGCCAGACCTGTTCGAGTAAAGGCTATCCGTCGCCGGCCGCCAGTTGGTCAAGCACCAACCGGGCGGCTTTTTGGCCAGCGCTCTTTTTCGACATGCCTTCCGCACGGCCGGTCTGCCGCCCCACCCGCACTTCCACCAGGAACCGCTTGGCATGCTCGGGGCCGTGTTCCTCCAGTGTCCTGTATTGCGGTTGCGGCAGCTTCTTCACTCTGGCTAACTCTTGGAGCGTGCTCTTGTAATTGGTGATCCGATCCTCGGCGTAGCCGGGAGACGGCGCATTCCTGACCACCCGTTGCACGACGAATTCCCGCGCGGATTCAACTCCTCCATCCAGATAGATCGCGGCGATCAATGCCTCCACTGCATTCGCGAGAATGGCTTTCTTGGAACGGCCACCGCTGAGCTCTTCGCCCCGGCCCAGGATCAGATAGCGACCCAGGTTAAGTTCGCGCGCGACCTGGTAAAGATGCACGGAGCTGACTACTTGCGCCTTGAGTTCAGAGAGGTGCCCCTCCCGACAACCCGGGAACTCAGCGACCAGATGCTCGCTCACCAGGAAGCCCAGAATCGAATCCCCCAGGAACTCGAACTGTTCGTTATTGGCCAGCGGATCGCGGAGGTCCTTCTCGAAAGCCCAGGACTTGTGGGTGAGCGCCCGCTCCAGCAGCACACGACTCCGGAACACATGTCCAAGTTCCGTCTCCAGCGCCGGTAGG
>JBBSHP010000405.1:0-5108 GCA_038232555.1 Bryobacterales bacterium | reverse complement strand
GTTTTGGTATCCGATCCAGATGATGGGACCGGCGCAGAAGGGAAACATTGACGCGGCGATCAGCCTCCAAGTCACAGGTGAGACGGTACGGGCCGCGGTGTGCGTGTCGGGGCCGTTCGCGCAAGCCGTGGTCAGCTTGGAGCAGCAAGGAAATACGATCGTGCAGTGGTCGCGGGATCTGGTTCCGGGTACGCCCATGATTGAAAAGGCAGAGTTGCCGACCGGCGTTCAGGAGACGGATCTCACAATGCGAGTGAGGGCAGCGGACGGCCGGGAGTTGATCCGCTACACGCCGCAAGCTACGGAAAACATCGAGATTCCACTTCCCGCGACCGAAGCTTCGTTTCCCGAAGAGATCGCAAGCAACGATGAACTGTTTGTCACCGGCTTGCATCTTGACCAGTACCGTCATACAACTCGCAACCCGGAGTCGTATTGGCTGGAGGCATTGCGCCGTGATCCGGGGGACGCTCGCTGCAATGATGCTATGGGTTCGCGACATCTCAGAAGAGGCGAGTTTGCGAAAGCAGAGGAGTACTTCCGTGCGGCAATTGCGAGACTCACCCAACGCAATCCCAATCCGTACGACGGTGAACCCTTCTATAACCTCGGACTGACGCTTCGTTATGTGGGTCGCGACGATGATGCGTATGCGAGCTTTTACAAAGCTACTTGGAACCATGCGTGGCGTGCCGCCAGTTATTACGCGTTGGCAGAACTGAATGCGAAGCGCAGTGATTGGAACACAGCCCTGGAACATCTGAAGCTCTGCCTCGGACTGAATTCCGATCACCTGAACGCCCGAGACCTCGCGGTGGTTGTTCTCCGCAAGCTCGGGAAACAAGCAGAAGCTGAAGATTTATTGGCCGGCACGTTAAGGCTGGATCCGCTCGATTGCTGGGCTAATTATCTCAGCAGTGGCACGCTACCATCCGATAATCAGATTCGTCTCGACCTTGCTTTCGATTACGCCAGGGCCGGTCTTTACGACCAGGCCGTAGAGACATTTGATAACTCCGATCGCCGCGCCATAGATGGGTCTGCGCCAATGATAATGTACGCGCTCGGCTACTTTAAGGCGCTTTCGGGGCATGTGGAGGCGGCGCGGAAATGCTATTCCGAAGGAGCCGGGCTCCCGCGAGATTACTGCTTCCCCAGCAGGCTGGAGGAGATGATCGTGCTGCAGGCGGCCATCCAGGCGAATTCGGGAGATGCGAGCGCGGCCTATTACCTGGGGAATCTTTTCTATGACCGGCGCCGTTACACAGAGGCGATAGATTGTTGGGAATGTTCCGCCAGACTCAACGATTCCTTCCCGACTGTATGGCGCAATCTTGGAATCGCGTACTATAACGTTCTCGCCGATGCTGAGAGGGCGCGATCCGCATTTGACAGAGCTTGGAACGCCAATCCGACCGATGTACGCGTCCTATATGAACGCGATCAACTATGGAAGCGCATCGGCACAACGCCATCGGAACGGCTCGCCGAGATTCGAAGATACAAAGATTTAGCGACATCGCGCGATGACCTGGCGGTTGAACTCGCGGCTCTGTACAATCAGACCGGACAGCCCGGCAAGGCGTTGGAATTATTAACCTCCCGGAGATTCCAGCCCTGGGAAGGTGGCGAGGGTTTGGCCCTCGGCCAGCATGTCCGGTCATACCTGGCGTTAGGCCGCCGCTCGCTGGCCAATGGAGATGCTCTCGAAGCCATCCGTCTCTTTGAGACTGCACTGGTCAGCCCGGAGAATCTCGGTGAGGCGAAGCACTTGCTCACGAACCAAAGCAACCTCTATTACTGGCTTGGAGCCGCATACCGAAGCATGGAACAGGAGCCTATGGCACGGCAATGGTGGAGAGAGGCGGCCGAGGGCACGGGCGATTTTCAGGACATGACGGTGAAGGCGTACTCGGAGATGACTTTTTACAACGCCATGGCCCTGAGGCGGCTTGGAAACGATGATGAAGCCGAGCGGCTATTCAGCGCAGTGATGATTTATGCCGAGCAGTTGTCCCATTCCAAACCGAGGCTTGACTACTTCGCCACGTCCCTGCCTGCCATGTTGCTGTTCAATGATGACCTTGAGAGACGAAACTCAATCACGGCTACTTTCCTGCAAGCTCAAGCCAGTTTTGGACTAGGGCGGGAAAAGCGAGCAAGCGAGTTGCTCGAGGAGGTTCTGGCCCTTGATCCAAACCACGGGTGGGCTGCAGAGTTTCGTGAAGAGCTGGGCTGCGAAGCACTACTGAGCGAGACAGATCGGCCGTCTCAGTCCAGGGAGGCCCCGTGCACGGAAGCATAATCACCGGCCAGACAAGTGCGGCAACTTTCAACGTGCGCTATGTCTGGATGATTTCGTTTGTTGCAGCCCTGGGCGGACTCCTGTTCGGTTACGACTGGGTGGTCATCGGAGGCGCAAAGCCGTTCTACGAGAAATACTTTCGGCTCAATACGGAGCAGTTGATCGGATGGGCCAACAGTTGCGCTCTGCTCGGCTGCCTGCTCGCGTCCCTTATTTCCGGGGTCATGAGCGATCGTTTCGGGCGCAAGAAACTGTTAATCGTTTCGGCTCTGCTCTTCGCTGTTTCCTCCATCCTGACGGCATTAGCCAGCTCGTTTATGCTGTTCGTGGGATGGCGGATCATGGGCGGAGTCGCGATCGGGATCGCTTCGAATGTTTCGCCAACTTATATCGCGGAAATAAGCCCTGCGCCCTGGCGAGGCCGGCTGGTTTCACTGAACCAATTGACCATCGTCTTCGGCATACTCGCTGCCCAGATCGTCAACTGGATGATTGCGGACAAGGTTCCGCAGGGCGCCAACGCGGACATGATCCGCCAATCCTGGAATGGTCAGTATGGATGGCGATGGATGTTCGCGGCCGTTACCGTCCCTTCAGTCGTTTTCTTCGTGTGTGCGCTGTTTGTGCCTGAGAGCCCGCGTTGGCTGGTCAAGAACAATAACCGCGGAAGAGCTCTAGCCACGCTGGCCCGCATCGGGGGTGAGGCATATGGGGATCAAGCTTTGAAAGAGATCCAAGAAACGATTGGCTCAGGACCTCAGCAGCAGATTAGGTGGGCGGACCTGCTGGCCTCGGGAGTCGTGCGGGTTCTCGGCATAGGCGTATTCCTGGCGGTACTTCAGCAATGGAGCGGAATCAACGTGATCTTCAACTATGCGGAGGAGATCTATCGCAGCGCAGGGTACGGAGTCAGCGACATACTATTCAACATTGTTATTACCGGTGCCATCAATTTTGTATTCACGCTGGTGGCACTGAGCTTCGTGGATAGGTTCGGCAGGCGGCCACTCATGTTGTTTGGGTGCGCGGGAATTGGGATCTCCCATTTTCTGATCGGACTGGCTTATCGCCTCGGGCTCACCGGTCTGCCGGTTCTCCTCCTGACTCTATGCACAATTGCCTGCTACGCGATGTCGCTTGCTCCGGTGACATGGGTGCTGATTTCCGAGATATTCCCGAACCGAATTCGGGGCGTGGCGGTCTCAATCTCGGTGTCGGCGCTTTGGATCGCTTCGTTTATCTTAACCTATACGTTCCCGGTGATTAATAGAGCGATCGGATCCTCAGGCATCTTCTGGCTGTATAGTGCGATTTGCTTCGTAGGCTTCGCGTTCGTCTTCCTGCGTGTTCCCGAGACCAAGGGCAAGACGCTGGAACACATCGAGCATGAGCTCGGTATGGCCCAGAGCGCCGAATGATAAGGACCTCCGCCATCAGCCAATCCGCACTGGCTGGGATGGAGTGTGTGGCATTGCAAAACGACCATCTTCGCGCGCTCTTCTTGCCGGAGCTGGGGGGAAAAATGATCTCGCTTTATCATTTCGGGAGCGGCCGGGAGTTTCTCTTGCAACCTCCTGAGAGGACATACCGGCCCGCCTTTCATGGCGCTAGTTTTGCGTCTTTTGACACCAGCGGATTTGACGAATGCTTTCCCACGGTTTCCCAATGCGCCTACCCAGACGGAAGCTTCGGGGGAAGGTTGATTCCGGATCACGGCGATCTTTGGCCGGTTTCTTGGGAGTTCCGTGTAGCCGACAGAGAGCTGTGCCTGACCTGTGCAGGGCGCAGCTTGCCCTATATATTCCGGAAGCGGATCCAGTTGGATCAGCACACGGTACTTATCAAGTATGAAATTGAAAGCACAGGCGATGAAGCTTTTTATTGCCTGTGGTCAGCACATCCACTTTTGAGCATCGATCCTGGGTGCCGGATTCTATTGCCCGCCGAAGTGCTTCAAGTCTTGGTCGCCTGGTCGGCTGGCAAGCGATTGGGCAAACCCGGCATGGTGTGCGGCTGGCCCCTGGCGATTGACACCAGTGGCGCGGAGGTGGACCTCAGCGAAATCAACACCGTTTCGGCCCGTACTGCTGATAAGCTCTTCACCTCCCGGTTATCCGAAGGATGCGCTGCTCTATACTATCCTAATTCCGGAGAATGCATTTGTTTCCGGTTCGATCCGCTCCAAGTTCCGTATCTCGGGATCTGGATATGTCAGGGCGCTTGGCCACATCCAGATAACGGCCATTTTACGCTTGCGCTAGAGCCGTGCACTGGCCGCCCAGATTCTCTCGAGGAAGCAATCCAACGCGGCGAATGCGATCTCCTCACACCCGGCGAAACCAAGACATGGCAACTCAGGATTGAGATTCTCTCCGCGGTTCCGGCAGAATTGAATCACAGCAATAATACCTAATGAAATCGTTACAAGTTCTCTTTTTAATATATGCCGGGACTCTCGCGTTCGCGCAGACACCGGTGCGCTACGACGAAGCCCGCAAGTTATGGTTTTTGTCCACCGAACATACATCGTATGTGCTGGGTGTAAACGAATTAAACGCGGTTCAAAACCTTTATTGGGGAGGCGCGATCCCGTCCGAAGCAGACTTTCCGCCAGCGCAAACCGCTAAGGCGTACAGCTTCGAGAACCGGGAAGGGATAAGTGCGGAAGAGTATCCGGCTTGGGGCGGCATGCGTTACTCGGAACCTTGTCTCAAGGTCACTATGGAAGATGGCGACCGCGATCTCGTCCTTAAATATGCCTCCAATATCGTGCGGGGGGATACGCTCGAAATCGGGCTGAAGG
>JBBSHP010000404.1:0-5112 GCA_038232555.1 Bryobacterales bacterium | reverse complement strand
TACTGCTCGCAGGACTCGGCCGACGCCAGCTGTGCCCGCAGTGACGACGGCGGCCTCACCTACGGGGCGGCGGCGCCCATCTACACGGCGGCCGATTGCGACGGCCTGCACGGGCACGTGAAGGTGAGCGCCGATGGCACGGCCTACGTGCCCAACCGCAGTTGCGGCGGCAGCGCCGGCGATCTTCACAGGGGATTCGTCCGGCACGGGACCTGCGTCGGTGCAGCAACCAGGACAACTCGATCAATGATCCATCGCACCCCGCCGCGAGCGGTTCGACAATCCAGATCTACGCGACCGGCGAAGGTCAGACGATGCCGCCGAGCGTTACAGGCTCGATCTCTCATCAAGATAGGAAAGAGCCCGTGTTCCCGGTCAGTGTGACGATCGGAGGGGTGGACGCGCCAGTAACATACGCCGGTTCCGCGCCCGAAGCGGTCGCCGGATTGTTGCAGGTTAACGTTGTCGTGCCGAGATCCGCGCCAATCGGAACTGCGATTTCTCTCATTTTGAAGATCGGCAACGCGGCCTCCCAAACCGGCACAACGATTGCAATTACGCCATCTCCGTAAGAGCCTCGGGTTGAATTCCGAAAGCGACACCAACCTGACGAAGCGGGGCTTACCCAAAACAACACGAAATGCCATCTTCCATTGTGAAGTGCCGCTAACGAGGTAAGTTTTGAAATTCAGCTTTGTTGCTGAACCGGCATTGGTTACTTGCCCACAATCCAGACCGTGAAATACGGGGCCGACCAGCCGCCTGCGAATAAGAGGAATGTCGGAGTTCCGGAATCCACAGGCACTCGAAAGTTTATCTGCATCGCGCCAGCGATTTGGCCCGGAGCTGGTCCGGCGTAAAGCAAATCTACAAAACCGGGACCGAAAAGATTCACAGGCTGTTGCAGAACAGGTAGCGTTCCAATTAGCGGTTCTCCATCCACCGGCTGCGGGGTAAGCGATCCTAAGCCGGTCGCGAACACGGAAACGATACTGCCAGGCGCCGCGCGGTTCTGGGAGGTGTTGACCGTTCCGTCTTCGTTCAAAGCCGCGGCAACTGGCAGATATCCACTGATTTCGCCGGTCAGGAAAATTGCCGGTGCTGCTGGGACAACACCCAACCGGGCTTCGGAAGACGCCACACCGGAGTTTTCGACGACCATTTTCGTTTGTTGCCTGCCTGCAATTCCGAACGGGACGATGGCATTGATCTGATTACCCGAGACAAATAAAAGTGGCGCAGTCACGCCATCGAACAGGACTCGGGTTTTAGCCAAACTGGACCCCAGGTTCAGGCCGAAGATGGTCACTATTTCGCCTGGACTCACGGAACCGCTTGCGTTCAAAGAGGCGCTATTCGTTATGGCTAGAACACTCGGTGCGGCCGAGTTGCTCTCGTTCAACAATGTGATCGCGCTGCCGCTGCCTGCTACGGCGAGCGATCCCGAGGGCAGAAAAGCAAGTCCCGCGTCGGAGCCGTAGCGCGGGAACTCGGTGATATCGATTGCGGAAGAGTTCAAGCGTGCCACGAAGTTGTTACCGGAGCTATAAGCGTTGTTCGGGTTGAATCTGAGACGCCCCGCGAAGATGGGCCTTTCATCCGGACCGATCACAATCCTGGAAATGTTATTGGTTTCTGTGGTGCCGTAGTAGGTGCTGTAGAGAAGCTTGTTGGTCGCCGGATCGTACTGCAGCAAAAAAGCATCGGCGTTCCCTTGAAGTTCGCGCTGAAACGCATCCGAAGTAGTCGAAAGATCCGTGCCGTTTGTAGATCCGGCCAGCCAGATGCGGCCCGCTTTGTCCATCGCGGCGGATGCGACCCCGTCGTTTCCCGATGTTCCTAAGTACGTCGAATAGAGCAATTGGGTAGCATCTGCGTTGAACTCCGCCAGGAATCCATCGCCCACGAACAGGCTGCATCCGCATGTTTGTTTCAGGGCATTCGGGGTAATCGGCAGGTCGATTTCGTTGGTGGAACCGGCTACCCAGATGTGCCCTTCGGAATCCAGGAGAACGGAGGCAGCCGAAACCAGCGGGTCGGAGTTGCACCGGAAAAATGGACCGCTTACGCACGTGCTGGCGCCATCGACAGAGTGCCCGCCATACGTAGCGGCAAACACCGCATCGCCAGTGGCCGTCAATTTAACTATGCCAAGTGGTGCAATCACCCCGGTTCCACTGGACTGGTAGGCCCCGGCCGTGGTAACGCCGGGCGCCGTGGTCGCAATGCCAGCTAGAGTGACGGTTCCGTTTTGACTCAGGACCATCGCTTGCGGTTGTATCGCATCCAGTTCCGCCGCCCAGATCATCACGCCGTCTGAACCGCGAAACTTCACGACGAAGCCCGGCGTCGAGGACCCGAGCGGAGCGACCGGCAGGACCTTCTTCGTGAATGGAAAAGGAAATCCGGGTGCGCCGCCCGTGCCGACCCAGTAGACGTCGCCCTTGCTATCGACGGCGGCGGCTGCGGGGAATGCTCCGAAGTTGGCGTAGTAAAACACAACATTGCCCACCGCATCGAGCTTGCAAACGAAGCCGCCCTGAACGTTTTGACCAGTCACGATCAGGTTGCCGCTCTTATCCGCGGTAAGCGAGTTCAGAGTTTGCGCTCTCTGCAGTGGCACGTGCATCAGTTGATCGGCCCGGAATGCACCAAAAGTCATGGCGCCGCAGGCGAAGAGTGCAAGGAAAGTGATTTTTGCAAGCATGGTAGGTGCCTAATCCTCGAAGCAGAAGAAGGTGCGCTGGCCTGTTGCGAACCTGAGTTTGAGCCGGGGCAGGACTATCTGGCCGGCGCGGGCTTCCGGGCTTGTGGGGGCAAGCCGAAACAACTCTTCGTATAGTGCAATTGCTTTCATCCTGGCTCGCTCCGCAGAGGCCTTGTCAACGCGTGCTCCTTCCGCGGTAGGGTCGCCGGGCGCGGCCTGGCTCAGCGACCACCAGGTTTCGTAAGCCAATGCCAGATGGTAAAGCTGTTCTTTGCGGAGCGGAGTGTCGGGATATTTCTTCAGGAATTGTTCGCCCTTCGAAATCACACCTTTGAACTGCTCCTGGCCTGGAAACCCCGTGTTGAAGGAACAACTCAACCGTTGCAGCATCAAGAACGCGCGTTGTCCCCAGGCAGTCTCGGGAAACTCTTTCCACGCGCGTTGCAACAGCGTGCGGTTGTACTCCAGATCGCCGCTATAATGACCGGGCCCGGTGTATCGGAGATCGAAGTCCGCCAGTGCTTTCCGGACGAGTGCCGCGTCGGGCGCTTCGGTGAGCACTTCCGATCCCTTATTGACCGAGCGCACGATGAGGAGGCTGCCCAAACGAACCGCCAGATCGTCCGCGGCGACCAGTTTTGCAGCGCGGGCTTCACGATCGCCTTCCTGACTCCGACGCAAGAGATTAAACAGGGCGCCCGTTACATCTTGTTCCGCCTGGGCGCGCTCCGCTTCGCTTACAGGCCTCTTCCCTGCTGCTGGAAAGGCTTTGCCGAGATCCTTCGTGAGGTCTGCTTCGATCACAGATTGTGACAGCTTACTGGAAGAGCCGAATGCCTTATCCAGATCGCGCTTCAAGTTGCGTTCTGCCAGGACTTCCGGACGAACGGCCACCAGGAGGACGCCTTCCCGAACACCCGCAGGGTCGGCGTAATTACGATTGTGACCGAGAAAGATAGTAGTTTCTCCATCGTGCCAGAAGAGTCCACGCTCCCGACCGCCCATTCCGATCTCGAACATGGGCTCGGGGATCGCTCCGGCGCCATAGGAACCGGTAAGCCGCATTTTCAGCAACTGCTCCACTTCCAGACTCATTGCCGGGTATGGACTAGCCAGGCGGAAATCCGCACGTCGAAGCAAAGAGGCTGGAGGCGTTCCATTTGCCGGGAAGTAGAAGGACTCGGCGATGATGCCGGAGTCTGACGTCGCGCAGTAAAACTCGTATCCATCCAACCCGCTGCGCAGGCTCGGACGCGGCGCAACTGCTTGGCAGCGGATTGCGCTTGCGCTCTCGCGCTGTCGATACGGTGCTTCCCAACGCACCTGATGCAGGGCGGTCCAGATCTTTTCCGCCAGATGCTCCGCTGACTCCGTCGGAGGCCCAGCATTCAGCGTCTGGATTGCAGTGGGTCCTGATCGGCCCTTGTAGATCACCTGAACGGCAGTCGTACCTTGAATCGGAATCTGTTGCGGCACTTTGAAGTTGATCTGTCCGGCCTGCACGTAGAGCAGGCCGGCCGCGATCCCGCCGACCTTGACTTCCGTATCGCAGAGACGCGCGGGAAACACTTGCTTTTCGAGCGTAGTTTGATTCGGCCTGAAGGGACTCGAAGTCTCCGCACGCTGTGGATCAGCGGACCCGACGCAGGCTGTTTTCGGCCCAAGATGACTGCCATAAAGGGACATGATCGTCCCTGGCGCGAGCGGTGCTGCCCGATCGCTGCCGCTCGGTAGAATCGTTCGATCCGAGTAGGACGGAGGCGGTTCAACCGCGGTCTGCTGTCGCTTGCATGACAGGTTGCTTGCGGCCGCTATCAACAGAAGGGCCGCACAAGTTTTACGTCTTGCACTCTTCATGCTTAAACGTCACCGTAAGCCCGCTACGTGTCCCAGCTGGTGAAGATTCAGAAATCGTGACGTTCTCGTACTCGACCGTTGACATAGACTGCACTCCGGAGGTTGTCGCCCACCGCTGAAGCTCTTTGCCCCGCATCGCTAACGGCACAAGTTCAAGCAGGAAATTATCAATGGCCTGAGCAGATTCGACGCCGGGCTCTTGCGACGGCGCCATAGCGGGAAGCTGGATTCTGCAAACGCGGGTGTTGGCGGCGTAATCCACAACCATTTCAATGCCGGGCCGCGGGACAAAGGTTTCCCTTGCGAGCGGTGGCCCGAATTTCGTTCTCAGGGAAGACGCATCCATCTGAGCGACTGCCGGCAAGATACAAAACCAGCAGATAGTAAAAAGGCGAATATTGTTTTCGATCATGGCTAATCATATTCCCGGCGCTGTTACGGAGTCAAAGAATACCCGGATGAGCGTACAACTTGCTCTACCTGCTTGAGGCTTTCCGGATTGCCGATGGACCACGGCATCACTCGAAAATCGGTGCCCGGCGGAAATT
>JBBSHP010000403.1:0-5113 GCA_038232555.1 Bryobacterales bacterium | reverse complement strand
CTGGAGGTAACAATGCTGGTGGCGTCCGGCGAAAACGCGACCGCGTAGATGCAATCCGCGTGACCTTGGATGGTGTGGAGCAGTTTGCGCGCTGCGACATCCCAGATTTTGACTTCGCCGGATCGTCCGGGCAGACCGCCAGCCGCGGCGAGCAGTTTTCCATCGTGTGAGAAAGCGATGGCGCGAACGGTATCGGCCTCTCCGGTAAGATCCGCCAGGACTTGCTTGGTGGCCGGATCGAGCAGACGGACCTCGCGGAATCCGGCGACGGCGATGACCTTGCCATCGGGGCTGTATGCGAGATCGAAGATTTGTGGCTTTACCGGGGAGCGGGGCTGGAGCGGCGGCAGCGTGGATGCAGCTTTGGGCCGGGCTTCGGCTGCCCCGGGTCCTGGCGCGCCGCCGTCTATCCACTGCTTTATTTTTTCGATTTGCTCGGGACTTAGCTTGCTGCCATCCATGGGCATGGCGGGGGACGCTTTGCCGGCGACCATCAAGTAGAGACGGCTTTCGGCGCTTTTACCCGGTGTCACGATTTTGCCGTGGTTGCCGCCCTGCGAAAGGCCCTGGTAGGTCTCGAGATCGAGTGTGCCCATTTTGACTTTGCTGGAGTGGCAGCCGAGGCAGCGGGCGTCGAAGAGGGGGGCGATATCGGCGGTGTAGGTGGGAGTTTGGGCGGGAGTGTTGGTTGGAGTCTGGGCATTCGCAGGCAGGAATGCCTGCGCCACACAGATAATCAGGAGCGCTTGGCGGCTATGGGCCATTAGTGGTTGAACAGGAATTCTTTGCTGGTTAAAAGAGCCCAGGCCATGTCTTCCAGGCCTTGACGGCGCGCATCGCGTACTGCTTCCGCTGTTCCGCTGGTGAGCTTGCTTTTACCGAGGTCGGCCAGCAGGGTATTTCTTTCGGATTCGTTTGGATAACGGCTGAAGGCCGATAGGAAGATGTGATCGAGAATCTTTGAATCCGAGAGACCGAGCTTTAGGAATAGAGATACGTAGCCGTCTGCTGCGCTCAATTTCTTATTGAGCGTATCTCCATTGATCACATGCAGAGCCTGGCTGATGGTGGGGTCAAAGGATCTCTCGGACACGTCGCACAGCAGCCGGGCTGGGCGCCCGAAGATGGTAAGGAACTCCGACTTCACCTGCGTGTCGGGGAGTTGCATCGCGCGAGTGCCGGCCGGGTATCCGGGGAATGCAGTGGGCACACCGGTCACTTGCGAGTACGCGTCCAGGATCACCTCGCCGGGCAGGCGCTTGATGATGTACTTGGAGTAAAAGACGTTGTCGTTTTGATTGGTGGCGTTGGATTCCGCACTGAGCTGGTACGCACTCGAATTCATGATGGTCTTGATCAGGTATTTGGTGTCGAACTTGTGAGCGACGAAATCTTTGGTGAGCGCGGAGAGCAGTTCCTCATTGGAGGCGGGATTGGTTGCGCGCACGTCGTCGACAGGATTGACTAAGCCACGGCCCATAAAGTTGCCCCACACACGGTTGACGAACGATCGGGCGAAGTACGGGTTCTGCGGACTGGTCAACCAGTCTGCTAAAGCGATGCGCCGGTCCAGGGTTGAATCGAGCGAAATGGATGTACCATCGAGCGGGGTTGGATCCAGCGGCCGCAGCAGACGGGGATGGTTGATATTTCCCGACGTCTTGGCAAATACTACGACATCGCCGGCTTCCGTCCCATTCTTGATTCCCACGCGCGAGACCAGATTCGCAAACTGGTAATACTGCTTCTGAGTCCACTTCTCGAGCGGGTGATTGTGGCAGCGCGCGCAGGTGAGGCGCTGTCCCAGAAACGATGCGGTCACGTTCTCAGCGAGATCGATGGTGTCCTTATGTAGAGCGAAATAGTTGAGAGCGCCGTTCTGACGGCTGCTCCCGGAGCTGGTGAAGATTTCGCGGGTGAACTGATCCCAAGGCTTGTTCTGTTTGACGCCGTCGCGAATCCAATCGTAAAAGGCCCACATCGCGTTGGGGCGCAGTTTGCGGCTGGAGACCAGCAACAGATCGGACCATTTATACGCCCAATAGTCAACGAACTCATCCCGCTCCACCAACCGGGCGATGAGTTTCTCGCGCTTGTCGGGAGACTTGTCGGCAAGGAAGTTTTCCACCTCTTCAGCGCTGGGCAACACGCCAGCGCCATCCAGAAACGCGCGACGGACAAAGGTGGAGTCGTCGGCGACTGTGGAAGGAGCGATGGTTAGCTTTTTGAGTTTGTCGATGACCAGGCGGTCGATGTAATTGCGCTGCGGGAATTTGGTGTAGGCGTCAGCAGCGACCTCATTGGCATAGGGCGCTGTCATGCGGGCGTACAGCACGCGACTGGAATACCAGAGGGTGACGGCTGCTTCACCAGCACCGTTCATCTTGACGTGACCAAAATCGTCTACGCTGGCGACACCTTCGTTATTGGACGAGTACTTTACCCAGCGAGTGACGTCATCGGAATGGCCGTCCGTATACTTGGCGCGCACCACCAACTGCTGCTCAGCGCCGGGCTTGAGAGTGGCCGTGGCTGGATAAACTTCCAGACCTGTGATCTCAGTCTCCTTGGCCGGTGAGGGAGGCGCACCCGCGGCGATCCACTCGGAAATGACGCGATATTCCAGCGAATCCGGTGTAAAGCGCTTTCCGCCGCCATGCGGGACTGTGAAGGTGGGCTTCAATAGGATTAAGCTGGACGCCGGGTCCGCCAACGAAACACGCCGTCCCACGGACTGCCGGGTCAAGGTATCGTAATCGACATCGGGGTCGTAACCACGCAAGGTCAGCTTGAGGCCATTCTTGCCGGCGAGAGCTCCGTGACAGGCGCCCTGATTGCAGCCCATTTTCGTCATCACAGGGATGACGTGGTTGCGAAAGCTCCAGGTAAAAGGCGTGCCCGCGCCCACCACTTTGATTTTGGCCGAGGCCTGTTCCCCATCTCCGTCCGCAGTGATGATCGCTTCCCCATCGGCCACCGGCTTGACGATTCCTTTCGGGCTGATCTCCGCGACTTTTGGATTGGAAGATGTCCACTTTACGGTGGCTGTTTTGTCGTCGTTGAAATTTCCCGACGTGTTTTCGGCCAGGAGTTGCTGACGGGCTTCCGGTCCGGTCAGGGTGACGGCACCGGGCAGGATGGCCAGCTTTCCGGCCGCCATCGCAGAGCCCGCGCCCAGCAAAAGCAGACAACAGCTCAAGGCCCGAGTTAGAGGCGAACAAAAGGGCAAAGGCGCATCTGCGCATAATTTGCGATAATTTTCGTTTTTTGAGATATGCATGCGGTCCGTGTGGGCTTTCATTCCAGTTTGAGTATAGAGGTCAGGCTGGGCTCGTTGAGCGGTTAATTTAGCCAAGTTGAAGAATCCAAGGAACATTGAGGTGTGCTTTTGCTGTGATTGCGTATTTCAAGTGAACAGCTCCTGGATGGGTTCCATGCCCCGGTCCACGAGTGGAATCGGTCTACCGCCCGCTCCGGGCAGTTCGGTGCCGGGATCGATGCCCAAACCGTGAAAGACCGTTGCGGCGATCTGACCCGGTGAAGTGGGGCGGTCTCTGGGTGCGCCACCGGTCTCATCCGAGCTGCCGATGACTTGGCCCCCTTTGATGCCGCCGCCGGCCATCAGCATCGTCCAGCATTGCGGCCAGTGGTCGCGGCCACCCGCCGGATTGACTTTGGGCGTGCGGCCGAATTCGCCGGTGGCGACAATCATGGTTTCATCCAGCAACCTGCGGTCGTGCAGTTCTTCAAGCAGCGCGCTGTACGCCATATCGAACATGGGCCCCACCAGTTCGCGATAGCAACTGATCGGGCTGAAAGGCCGCGAGCCGTGAATGTCCCAGGTGATCTCATCGAATACCGTTTCAAACATGTTGATGGTGACGAAGCGCACGCCCGCTTCGATCATGCGCCGGGCCAGCAGGCAGCTTTGCCCAAAGCGATTCATCCCGTACTTTTGCCGCACGGCCTCCGGCTCGCGATGCAACTCGAAAGCCGAGCGAGCCTTCTGGGACGACATCAGCGTGTAAGCTTCGTGAAAGGTGGAATCCAGCAGCCGGGCATCCTGCGACGTTTCGAACATGCTTACCGACTTGTCGATCGATTCGCGCCAGTTCTTGCGGCGGTCCACGCGCAAGGCCGACAGGTAATCGGGCGGCAGCATGTCAGGGACTCTAAAATTCGGATCGGACGGGTCCGCGTTGAGTACAAACGGGTCGAAGCTCTTGCCCAGGAATCCGGCGTTTTGGCCATGCGGCATGTTCCCACCGGTGTTCCCGATGGGGCGGGGAAGCAGGACGTGCGGCGGGACATCGCCCTTGGGGCCTTCCAATTTCGAGACCACGCAGCCCATGTGCGGGTATTCGATACCGCCCTGGAACAGTCTGCCGGTCTGCATCATCTGATGGCCGGTGTCGTGGACTGCAGCGGCGGTGTGGTAGACACTTCGGATCAACGCGTACTTATCGGCATGCTTCGCCATGCGCGGAAAGTTTTCCGAGATCTCCATCCCAGGCACGTTCGTTTTGATGGGCTTGTAGGGACCGCGGATCTCGATGGGAGCGTTGGGTTTCATGTCCCACGTATCGAGTTGGGACGGACCTCCCACTAACATCAGGAAAATGCAGTTATTGGTCTTCTTCTCTTTGGCAACGGCGCCCTGGGCTTTGAGGCCGAAAAACTGTGGCAGTCCGAGGCCAAGCATCGACAAAGTGCCGGCGTGCAGGAAGTCTCGCCGGCGGAGCCCATCGCAGAACTCCACGGTGCGGTCAGCATCTAAACGGAACATGAGCCTCCAGGTGGGTAGCTTTTATTCTATCAAGAACCGCCGGTGTTTTAGGGGACCATTATAGTGTTGGGGGCGACCACCCCAGTCAACTACGGTCTTCTGCTTTTGAGCGATGGGCGGACGATAACGAAGGCGATGTGCTCATAGCGCATCGAGCGTTCAAGGTGGATCGGGCAGCTATTTGTGAGTGGATATCAAGTGGATGTCAATCGCGATTCGTTTTCGATCCCGACGTGGGGTTTCGGATTTGGTGCCGGGACCATTTTGTCGTTTGAAGGGGAAAAGAACAAGCTGGATACCCGCTTGACTCAGGTAGGCGCAGTAGAT
>JBBSHP010000402.1:0-5134 GCA_038232555.1 Bryobacterales bacterium | reverse complement strand
TCCCCGGCCTTCAGGGCTTCAAATAATTTCTCGGCAAGCTCACCTCGCGTCGCATCGAAGGCTTTGCCCATCGCTTCGGGGACTTGGGCCCCTACCAGGATATTTCCTTGTGCCGTCCAGCTTTTACCTTGGCGATCCCCAGCCCAATTCGGAGCCTTTGGCCCAGTATATGCCGCGATATTTCCCTTACCATCGATGATGCCGACTTGACGGCCGTCTTTTCCCTCAAACTTGTCCTCGGCCAGCAAACGGTCGAGGGTTTGTTTGGCGGTGAGTCCCTGTTTCAGCAAGTCCAAGCCGCGGGGACCATAGCCGACGTTGACGTTAGCCTGCGTAGCGATGGCGCCCACCTCCGCTTCCGCCCAAGGAACTACCGACCCGACCGAGAAGTAGCGGGAGGCTACAGCGATACCCCACTCGCGCGTAACCGGATCGAAGCCAACAATGGAGAACGTGGCCACGTTCTCGGCGGAAAGAACAACAGACAGGAGCAGAAGGAGAGTCGCTTTCAGCACGGGTTTTTAAGAGTTATTGTAAACCGGAGCCCGGGAGCCCTGGGAGGAGCCGGGATGAGGACATTCCGAGAGTTGTGCTGCTAGTGCCAGGTTCATATGATGCTATCGGATGCTTGTAACCACTGATAGAATTCAGGTCAGCAGTCAGAGTTTCGTTTCTTGGAAGGATGAAATTGAAGGGATTTTTTCCGCAAGTTTGCACACACCGTCGCGGAGTTGGTCGGATCACCGTGGTCTTTCATTCTGGGCGTGGTGATCACTTTGATATGGGGTGTTACCGGCCCGTACTTTCGCTATTCCGACACCTGGCAACTGGTCATCAACACGGGTACGACGATTATCACGTTCTTGATGGTATTTCTGATCCAGAATACCCAGAATCGGGATGCCAGGGTGATCCATATGAAGCTGGATGAGCTGATCCGCGCCATCGGGGGGGCCCGCACTGAACTGGTGCAAATGGAAAAGTTGAGCGATCAGGATCTGGAAACGATTCGGGTTGAATTCGAAAGAGACCGCGACCGGGCGATGAAGCAGCTAGAATCTATTGAGCAATCTAAGAAGAACCGGCTTAAGATCCCTTGATCTTTCCAGTTCGGAGGAACGTCCGGTTGCAATGGATTCTCCTGTTTGGCGGATTCGTGGGCGCGGCCACGGACGCCCGTGGCCAGCAACCTTTCTACACCGACGATCCTGGAGTAACGGAGCGCGGGAAGTGGCACTTTGAGTTCTTCAACGAGTTCGACTTCTTACAACCGCAACTGCAGCCCAGCCTCAAGCAGAATACGGCCAATTACAAGCTCAACTACGGACTCCCCTTCAATCTCGAAATCGATGTGGATAATCCATACCTCACGATTTTCCGCGCCACCTATGTCAGTCCGCAACGACCGCACGGAACCGGTGACACGAATGTTGGGGTGAAGTGGAGTTTTCATCAGGAAAGCAGCAACTCTATGGCGCCCGCACTGAGCGCGAGCTTTTATGTAGAGTTGCCGACCGGAGACTCCAACAATCAGCTCGGATCCGGGTTGTTCGATTACTGGCTCAATGGCATTGCTCAGAACACGTAACGGAGCGTACCCGAGTTACAGGTAACGCGGGTATCCTGTTTGCGGGAAACACGAGCACCGGTCTGCTTGGCATCCAGACCACGCGAGGGCGCGTGTATACCGGGGGCCTGTCCGTTCTGCATGAGTACACCAAGCGACTCACCTTAGGAGTGGAGGCTTTCGGCGGGTATGCCGAAAACCCAGGTTTGGGACGGAGTCAACTTCAGTTTCTGGGCGGTGGGAGCTATGAGCTGCGCAAAGGATTCAGCGTTGATTTCGGTCTGTTAGGAGGAAAGTTTCTGGCGAGTCCACGGATTGGCGTGCAGCTTGGATTTGCTATCGATTTTCCGCCTTCCACGCGTTAGCGTCACGACGGAGGAAGCTCTTCAAGTCTTGTTCGTTCACTGCGGGCTGGCCCGGCGACACGTTATTCAACTTGCCGGCTTTCAACCACGCTTCCAACTGATCCACCAAATGGAAGAGGTGGTCGAAGGAATCAACGATGAACAGCAATGGCTGAAAACGATCGATCTCGAAGGATTGGTTGATGGCCCATTCCAGTTGAATCGGATAACGCTGGACCTCGGGAGACTCAATTGCGTGCGCCAGTTCGCCATAGGAACTGAGCAGGCCACTACCATAAGCTTTCACACTGCGGCGTTCCCGCATTAGCCCGAATTCCACCGTAAACCAGAAGAACCGCGCCATTGCAGTAATGATGCTGGTGAGGCAGTGCATTCGTGTTTCCTCGTCGCGAATCCCGGAAACAAGATCGGCCGCCGTGTGTGCACACTCCCCGAAGCGCACCAACGTCTCGGCAAAGTGCTTGTCCGTGTGCATTGGAACATGGCCCGCGATGTCGTGGAAAATATCGGGCTCAGGAAGATAATCGAGCTGATCGGATCGGCGGATAGTAATGGTGGTGGGGAATTCGCGATTTCGCAAGCAGTCAAAAAATACAAACGCCGGCACATAGCCACTGACGGGTTTGGCCTGAAAGCCAGTCAGAGGATGGAGGAATTTATTGACTTCCGAGAGCCTGGGAATGCGACTGGGATCGAGGCAGAGCGAATCGATCCCGTCCAGAAAATGCCGATTCGCGTAACGATGCCAGCGAGGTGAGATGCGCGCAAACAGTTTGCGCCAGACTTGCTGGTTCTCCTCAGAATATAGCTGGTAAGGCTGCTGGATGTAGAGTTCGCCTTTGCGTTGAGCGGCTGCGATGAAAGGAGCTTGGGTTGTGGTGAGACCAACCTGAGCGCCATCGGTAGCCAGATCCAGAACCGTTGCTTCGGGCATTTCGCACCTCGCCTGTATAAATTATAGCCCATAGCACCACATCCCAGTGGTGCTATGATAGCCGGAATGCGCGTGCGTAAATGGAGGATGATGATTGTGCTTGCTTCGCAATCGCCGCGACGGCGGGAAATTCTCACGAACGCAGGAATCGCATTTAAAGTGCGCGCGCCGAAAGTCCCGGAGGAGCGCATGACCGGCGAAGCGGCGGAAGACTATGTACGACGCTTAGCGGGCGAGAAGGCCTCGGCGGTTGAGTGCGCGGACGACGAGATCATTCTGGCCGCCGACACGGTTGTAGTGGTTGACGGCACGATATTAGAGAAGCCGCGCGATCGCTCCGATGCTCTAAGAATGTTGCGATTACTTTCCGGAAATCAACATGAGGTGCTGACTGGTATCTGCGTGCGCAATGCCATGATGCTGAAGTTGGATATGGCTTCCACCCGGGTTCATTTTGCACGACTCACCGCGGCCGAAATCGATGCGTATGTGAGAAGCGCGGAACCGATCGATAAAGCCGGCGGCTATGCGATTCAGGGGCTGGCCTCGAAGTTCATCGATCGGGTCGAGGGCTGTTACTTTAATGTAGTCGGGCTTCCGATTGCGCTGGTTTATAGCCGGCTGAAGGAGTTTGGATTCAAATGCTGAGCAGAGTGGCCGCCGTAATGTGCTTACTTTCATTTGTGCTGTGGAGTGCGGATGAGTGGCGGGACCAAGCCATAATTAATCTCAACTATTCACCACAAGCTGTTATGCATCCGGTTCCCGTGCGGACTGTGACTTTGGGCGAAGGCTTTTGGTACGAGAGGCGAAAGACGAACGTTGAGCGCAGTATCCCAGTGATGCTGCAACTGCTCGAAGAGCACGGGGTGGTGGACAATTTCCGGCGCCTCACCGGCAAAAAGAAGATGGAGCGGCGCGGTCCTCTGTATACGGATTCCGATCTGTACAAATGGATGGAGGCGGCGGCATTCGTATTGCAATCCGGCGACGACCCGAAACTGCGTGCAACCTTGGACGGCTTGGTGGAAGAAGTAATGGCTGCACAGGAGCCCAGCGGTTATCTGAACACCTACTGGTCCGGCGAGCGCGCCAAGCAGCGTTTCACCGAAATGACGCGCGGACATGAGCTGTACTGTCTGGGCCATATGCTTCAGGCCGGGATCGCGTACTATCGGGCGACGGGAAACCGCAAGCTCCTCGACGGCGGCATTCGCTTTGTCGATTACCTGGTTGCGGATTTCGGGCCGGACAAGCGGCCGCTTTTGACCGGGCATCCCGAACTCGAGATGGCGCTGGTTGAGTTGTACCGCACCACCCATAACAGGAAGCACCTGGAACTGGCGAGTTATCTCTTGAGCGGGGTGGAGCGCGAGCGGCTGCACCTGAAGGATTCCGAGGTTCGTTACATGTTTAGCGGGAAGCCCTTCACATCGCGCACGGTATTCGAAGGACACGCAGTGCGCGCTATGTACGCTTCGAGCGGAGCGGCCGATTATTATGCCGAAACGGGCGACGCCGCATACGGGAAGGCCCTGGATACGCTATGGCGCGACCTGACCGCGCACAAGATGTACATCACAGGTGGGGTGGGTTCGCGCTCGCAGGGCGAAGCTTTCGGGGAGCCCTATGAGCTTCCCAATTCGCAAGCCTACACAGAAAGCTGCGCTGCTATCGGCAATATGATGTTCAATTTTCGAATGTTGGCAATTCATGGGGAAGCTAAGTACGCCGATGTCATGGAGCGGGCGCTTTACAACGGAATCAATTCGGGCGTGTCGCTGAATGGAACGCTGTACTGTTACCGCAATCCGCTGGCTTCCAATGGGGAGAAGATTCGCAATGAATGGTATGACACCACCTGTTGTCCGCCCAATCTGCAGCGCGTCCTGGCGTCACTACCGGGATATTTTTATGCGACTTCGAAAGACGGCTTGTACGTGAACTTCTACGACAACTCAGACCTGAACTGGCGGCTTGAGGACGGGACACCGTTGCAAGTAACCCAGAGGACTGGATATCCGTGGACCAGCGCCGTGACGTTGACGGTGTCTCCGGGGGCGGAAAAGGAATTCACGGTTCACACGCGCATACCGCAATGGTCTGCAACCACGACGGCCAGGGTGAATGGCGTGAGTACAGGGATACCAAAAGCTGGTGAGTATCTCGCAATAACGAGGCGGTGGAAGCGAGGAGATCGACTGGAACTCACGTTCGATATGGCTCCTAAGCTGCTCGCCGCGAATCCACAAGTGATCGAAGACAACG
>JBBSHP010000401.1:0-5136 GCA_038232555.1 Bryobacterales bacterium | reverse complement strand
GCAGGGCTTCAACACGCGTGTATATGTTGTTTACGGCAAAGAGTGGTTCTTATATGTCTGCCAGCGGATCGCCGAGCAGCCGTCGCGATTATTTCAAGCTCTCGCTGACGTGGTCGGCACGGATCCCGAACACACAGATGGTGTATCGGTGGAATCGCGGCGCTCTTCTCTGTTTCCCCACCGCTGACAAATTCTGTCTTGGTATAAAGCCAGAATCCATGGCGAGGAGGCATCCATGATGCGACCTTGGTAGAATCGAGTCGACAACCCCACATGCGAATCCTGGCCATGCTGTTCGCTTTACCCGTCTTTGCCGCGCCGGCAATCACGGTGATCTATGACGGTAAAACTACCGCTGTCCAGGAGGCCCTCCCGGATCCGGACAACCTGTGGTTGACTACCTCTGACCTGACCTCCACTTCCGGGTTTGTCCTGAAGCCGCAAGGGGCGTGCCTCAATGAATTGTGTGTACCGATTCCGAAAGCCCGTGAGGCGGCATTTCTCCGCAATGTGAAGCGCGTCAAATACTTCAACCTGTCCGAGCTCGCGCGCACTCTGCACCAGCCCACCGTTCACGATGCAGCCAGCTCCACTTGGTTGTTCGGCGCGCGCCCGGAGGCGCAGATGCGTTACGTGAACACGTTAGAAGCTCCGAATTTCACGCTGGCGGACTGGAAAGGCGCGCAACGCTCGCTCAGCGATTTCCGAGGCAAGAAGGTCCTGCTCATCACCTGGGCCTCCTGGTGAGGATGCCGACTCGATCTGCCAGGTTGGCAGAAATTCTACGCGGAAACAAAAGACAAGAACTTCCAAATCATTTCGGTCGCTGAGGACGTCGGAGGGCTGAAGGCAGCCGCTCCCTGGATCGAAAAGGCCGGTCCGGAATACACCGTGCTGGTGGATGAGAAGCATACCGTCGCTTCGCTGTACGGGATGGTGAACGTGCCGACGGCGGTGTGGATCGACGAATCCGGAAAAATCGTACGGCCCAATGAAGTGGCCTATATCGACAATCGCTACAAAGGCATGCACGGGATCGATGCAGCCCCCTACTTGACCGGTCTGCGCGATTGGATTGAGAAGGGTGACAAGAGCGAGTACGTCATGAGCCCCGAGAAGCTGCGCGAGCGCCTGAACCAGTTCACTCCGGATAATCTACTGGCAGATGCGAACTTCAAAATGGGTCAATATCTGGTATCGGCAGGAAACGAGCGCGAGGCCATTCCGTACTTTAAGACGGCGCAGAAGCTGCGACCGGACGACTGGAACTATAAACGGCAGGCCTGGCTGTTCGCAGATCCCGATAAAGACTACGGGACCAACTTCATGAAGGAAGTGAAAGCCTTGAATGGCAAGCCTTATTATCCGCCCCTGGAATTGCCTAAGAAGCCTTAACTGTTCCCACTGAAACGAAATACGGGCGCAGAGTGTCCAATGATAGTGATGCTCAAGTGAGGTGCATTCATACCCCCCTATTCGCCCTTCTGCTGACCACTTCTGCCGCTTTCGGTCAAGCCAGCCAGTTCGAGGGCCGGCCGATCGTAGATGTTGTTTATGAGCCGCTGCAGCAGCCCGTTTCACAGCGGGATCTGGATCGAATACAGCCCCTGAAGAAGGGCGCGCCGCTGCGAGCTACAGACGTCGCGGCTGCCATCGACGGCTTGTACGCTACCGGCCGCTACAAAGACATTCAAGTAGAGGCGGAGCCCAGCGCGAATGGAGTTCTGGTCCGCTTTGTTACCACCAATACCTGGTTTATCGGGCATATCGAAGTGGATGGGAAAATCTCCGTTCCTCCCAACCGGGGGCAACTCATCAACGCAACGCTGCTCAACCTGGGAGTTCCTTTCGCCGAGACCGATTTGAAGTCCGCTGAAGACAATCTCAAGAAATTGCTTGAAAGCAACGGGCTGTATGAATACAAGCTCGACAGCAAAATCGAACGCGACCCTGAGTTGCAGGAAATGAATTTTGTGTTCACTCTAAACCCAGGCAAACGCGCCAAGTACGACACGCCGGTTATTAAGGGCGACACGAAAATGTCGGAAGGCGCGCTTTTACGCGCCTCCGGATGGCGCGTGCCGCTGATCCATCTGTGGCGGCAGGTCAACCAGGTGCGTACCAGAAATGGCCTGGATGGAATCCGCAAGAAATATGAGAAGCAGGATCGCCTGACCTCTGCAGTGACGCTGGAATCGCTCGATTATGAGAGTAAGCGGCGCAGAGTTCACCCGCACCTCAGTATCAACGCAGGGCCCAAGGTCAGGCTGAAAGCAGTAGAGGCGAAGGTGCGCCAAAGCAAGCTGAAAGCCTATGTTCCGATTTATGAGGAAGGGGCCGTGGATCGCGACTTACTGGTGGAAGGCGCTCGCAATTTGAGGGATTATTTCCAATCTCAGGGCTATTACGACGTAAGCGTGGAACCGCGTCAATTACCACCACAGAACGATGAGCTGACGATCGAATACGTGATCAGCCGCGGACCTCGCTATAAGCTGGTCAAAGTAGATATTCAAGGCAACAAGTATTTCGAATCCGATGCACTTCGAGAGCGCCTGTTTCTGGAGCCAAACTCGTTCACTATGCGGCACGGCCGCTACAGTGAGCAATTCCGGACCAAGGACGAAGAGGCGATTGCGAGCTTGTACCAGTCGAACGGATTTCGCGACGCCAAGGTGACCTCCACGGTTGACAATCCGTATGAGGGCAAGACGGGGCAGATCGCCGTAACATTTCAGGTGGATGAAGGCGCGCAGTGGTTTGTGGATAGTTTAGATGTTCAGGGCATGCGTCAGTTGGATAAGGCGCACGTTGAGGGCGAACTGAGCTCCGGAGCGGGACAGCCCTTCAGCGACGTGAGCGTGGCGGCGGACCGGAACACGATGCTCTCTCACTATTTTGCAAATGGCTTTCCGAACGCGTCCTTTCAGTACTCATTCACCCCTTCTGACACGCCGAATCACGTCAGTCTGAAATATGTGGTCAGCGAGGGCTCGGAACAATTCATTCGGGGCATCGAACTCAGTGGGCTCCACATTACCAAGGGGAGCCTGGTCGAGAGGACGCTGAATCTGAAGAAAGGCGGGGATCTCTCGCCGCTGGAAATCACGGCCGCCCAGAAGCGTCTGTACGATCTTGGAGTGTTCGCGAAAGTGAACGTTGCGATCCAAAATCCCGAAGGAGCCACGGACTATAAATATCTCCTTTATGACTTTGAGGAGGCGAAGCGGTACACCATAGGCGCTGGTTTCGGAGCGGAGCTCGCGCAATTTGGGCCCACTACATCCAATCTGGGCTCGTCTACTGGATCAAACGGGTTCAGCCCGCGAGTTTCTTTTGACGTCAGCAGGCTGAACTTTCGAGGCATCGGGCACAGAATTACGCTGCACACCCGTTTTTCCAGTCTGGACAAGCGCGCCTCCCTCGACTACATTGCGCCGCGCTTCCTGGGAGTGGAGGGGCGCACTATCACGTTCAGCACTCTTTACGACGATGCCCGCGACGTCCGCACGTTCGCATCCAGGAGAGAAGAGGCCTCGGTGCAAGTGGCGGAACACCTATCGAAGGCAACCACGGCTCTGTTCCGGTTCACGTACCGCCGGGTGAGCACCAGTAACGTCGTGATTCCCGCTTTGCTCGTACCCCAGCTCCTGCAACCCGTCCGTATCAGCATCGCGTCCATGAATTTGAACCAGGATCGTCGGGACGATCCGACCGATCCTCACCGCGGGGTTTATAACAGCTTCGACGCGGGCATCGCCACCAAGTACTTTGGAGGGCAGCGCAGCTTTATTCGGGGTCTCGGCCGCAATGCGACATATTACCGGCTCGGAAAGACGTGGGTGCTGGCGCGGGAGACGACGTTTGGCCTGATCCTACCGTTCAGTCCGCCCGCCGGTTTGGATTCGACTCAATCCGTACCACTGCCGGAACGGTTTTTCGGCGGCGGCGAGAACACGCATCGCGGGTTCGCCTTCAACCAGGCGGGCCCTCGTGATGTTGGCACGCCGGCCGGCCCAGGTGGGATCCCGACGCAACCCACGGGCTTTCCGCTGGGCGGCAACGCCCAATTCTTTAACACGGTGGAAGTCCGTTTCCCACTGCTGGGGAGCAATATCGGAGGAGCGCTGTTCCACGATATGGGGAATGTCTACCGCAGCTTCCACGACATCTCGTTCCGTGCGTCACAGAAGAATCTGCAAGACTTCAACTACACCGTCCACGCGGCCGGGTTTGGAGTGCGGTACCGGACGCCAGTGGGGCCGGTGCGCGTGGATCTTGCGTACAGTATCAATCCTCCTTCCTTTGTGGGTTTCAAAGGAAATATCCGCGATCTGCTGGCCTGCAACCCAAGTTTGCCTCTGAGTTCCCTGCCGGCAGTGTGTCAAGGCGTCAAGCAGAGTGTTGGGCATTTTCAATTCTTCTTCACCATCGGACAGACATTTTGATGCGCGCGCAATTGTTCATCCTATTTGTTGGTCTGGCCGCGGTTACCCATGCTGTCGTGATCGACCGCATGGCCATAGTGGCCGGTACACGCGTGATCAAGGATAGCGACATCGAGCGCGAGATACGACTCACGGATTTCATCAATGGAGACAAGTTGGATCTCGGGCCGGCGGCACGCCGCAAGGCCGCGCAACGGCTGATCGATCAGGCCATCATCCATCGCGAGGTGGATATCGGGCGGTACACCCCGCCAACGGCCGCCGAAACGGAAGCGTATTTGGAGCAGGTCAAGAAACAAAATTTCAAAGACCAGTCTCAGTTCCGGCAGGGCTTGCAGACGTATGGAATTACCGGCGAGCAGCTTGAATCCCAGATTCGCTGGCAGATCATTGTGTTGCACTTCATCGAACAGCGCTTCCGTCCTTCCATCCTGGTTTCAGAGGCGGAAAGCAACGCCTACTACCGCGCACACCAGGCGGAGTTCCGTAATGCCAAGACCGGGAATGTGGCGCTGATCGATGAAGTGCGGGACCAGATTCAAGATATCCTTGCAGCGCCAAAAGTGAACAAGGAGTTTGAAGACTGGCTGGACCGCGCGCGCAAACGAACCAAAATAGAGTTTCGGGAGACTGCTCTCGAATGACAAAAACTAAAAAGATTATCGGCCTAGTCGTCGCCTCACTCCTC
>JBBSHP010000400.1:0-5144 GCA_038232555.1 Bryobacterales bacterium | reverse complement strand
GTTCCTATCGTGTTCTTCATCACGACGCTGGATTTACCCGCGGCCCTGCTGCTTCTGTATTGGTTCGCGATTCAATTTTTCAGCGGTGTCGGGTCGGTCGGTTACTCGCAGGTTTCGAAAGGCGACGTAGCTTGGTTTGCTCACGTAGGCGGGTTCATCGCGGGTATGTTATTTGTGCTGATGGTTCCCGCGCGACGGCATCGTTGGAGTTAAATGTTCCAGCAACTGGATTACGCCTCCGCCGGTGTGGATCGGCCTCTCGACATCCTGGCCATCGCCGCCCATCCCGATGATGTCGAGCAGACCTGTGGCGGCGTCTTGATCCGCATGGCCGCGATGGGCTACCGCACCGGAGTTCTCGACCTGACTGCGGGTGACATGGGCAGCCGCGGCAATAGTGAAATTCGATTGCAAGAATCCGAGGCTGCGGCCAAATGCATGGCCTTGGCTTGGCGAGGCAACATGCATCTGCCCGATGCTCGGCTTGAAAATACCATCAGCGTCCGCATGAGCCTGGCGGGCGAACTTCGCAACCTGAGGCCGCGCGTAGTGATTCTGCCCTACTGCCAAGGCCGTCACCCCGATCACTACCGCGCTTCCGAGATCGGATACGAATCCTGTTTCTTAGCCGGCCTGCGCAAACTCGATGAAGCCACCGAGCCGCATCGTCCTGCCAAGATTCTGTATGCGTCTTCCTACGCCAACGTCACGCCATCTTTTGTGGTCGATGTCACGAATCAGTTCGAGCAGCGCATGGCGGCTCTCTTCACTTATAAGTCCCAATACGGAGAGCAGTCCAGCGCCGGTGACCTGTTTCCGAATCAGCAGGAAATCCGCGAACGTCTTGCTGCGGTAGCGCGCTTTTACGGCAACCTCATTGGTGTGAAGTACGGCGAACCCTTTGTAATCAAGGAGACGATTCGAGTCGATGATATTACCACCATGGGCGTTCGTAGCCTGTGAAAAATTACCGAGCCGCGACTCTGGGCAGTCGCTTATTACAATAACGCCTACACCGCCTAAGGATAAGTATTGATTTTTCATGTTTGGGTGTATACTTGCAACTGCTTAGCAAACTATGCAAATACCCGGACTCAGCGATCTTCTACAACGTTACAGCAACGCTTCGGCGAGCAACCCGCCTGAAAGCGTGACACAGGATTTCCAGCAGGTGGCCCAGAATGCTCCCTCGTCCCACATGGCCAACGGAATCTCAGACGCATTCCGTTCGGATCAGACTCCCCCCTTCGGACAAATGGTGGCCGGGCTTTTTGGACAATCGAACGATCAGCAGCGCGCCGGCATTCTGAATCAGTTAATAAGTGCGGCAGGCGCCGGTGGCCTGGGGAGTTTAGCCGGCATGTTCGGCGGCGGATCGCAGACTCAAGTTACGCCGGAACAGGCTCGGAATATCTCGCCTCAGCAGGTGCAGGACATCGCTGAACAGGCCCATCAAAAGGATCCTTCCATTATTGACCAGGCGGGTAGCTTCTACGCCCAGCATCCCCAGCTTGTACAAGGCTTGGGGGCCGGCGCGCTCGCGCTAATCATGTCCCGCATGTCGCGATCGTCGTAACCAGTTTTGCAGTAAATAAACCTTTGGAGGAGGAAATTTATGTCGTTTCTAGCATGGATTGTTTTGGGTCTGATCGCCGGTTTTATCGGCAGTAAGATCGTCAACAAAAGGGGTGAGGGTATTTTCCTCGATATCATTTTGGGAATTGTCGGCGCCGTTGTGGGCGGCTGGCTTTTCAGCATGTTCGGCGCGGGTGGTGTGTCCGGGCTTAACCTATACAGCTTTCTGGTCGCAATCGTCGGCGCGATCTTGGTTCTGGTCGTCTACCACGCCATAGTCCGCCGGGCTTGAGCCGTTTTTAACCGCGCGCGGCTCGGCCTGAATCACCGTTTTTACCGAGCCGCGAGCTCAACATACCGCGCACGCCCACTCCTGTTCTTCAGTCCACTCCCTCACGTCGAATCCCTCCACGCGGTCCCACTTTGTAAACCCGGACAGAATCAATCGGGAGCCAGGCTTTCGTACTCGCGCAAATTCGGGCGCAAGCTCTTCGAGCACCGCCGAACTGATGTTGGCGACAATGATATCCGCGGTGGCACTGCGCACCGCGTCCACCGATCCTGCGAAGGCGGGGCAAGCAATCCGCTCTCGCGATACACGAACAGCTTCACTATCGGTGTCGCATCCGACGACTACTTTGGCCCCCAGCAAAGTCGCAGCTAAGGATAATATTCCGGAGCCGCAACCCGCATCCAGCACCCAGTCGCCGGGGCGGACATGTTGCTCTAAAGCCGCCAGACAGAGTTGCGTACAGGGATGCCATCCCGTCCCGCACGCCATTCCTGGATTGATCTCCAGACGGAGCCGCCCGGCGGGTGTCGCGTCCTCGCACCAGGGCGGGACCAGGAAAAAGCGCTCGCCAACCAGTAGCGGAGGCCAGGCGTCTCGTGAAGCTCGTTCCCAATCAATCTCGGGTTCGCGCCGCAGTTCCGGATCAAACCGGGCAAATTGCGTCATCGGCGCAGCGCTTTCAACGCCGTCGTCAAAGAACGCCCGGAGACCATCCGGTTCTTCGGTGATACCCGCGGTACCAGCCTCCATCAAGTCGGCCAAAAGCTGATCTTCATCAACGGGCGTCCGGCGCAATAGCAGTGAGAACACAAGAACCCATAGTATCCTGAGAGTTAGCCAATCCATGCGGTCCAAAGTAGTCGTTTGCGTGGGTCTCTCCGTCCTATGCCTGGGTGCTGCCTACCTGCTGTACGGGAAGCCCAAGACCGCCAAAACTCCGGCTGTGACGGACGCTCATGTCGCCGTTGCCAGACTCGCAAACATACAGCGGGTCATGCGCCTGACAGGCAAGACATCGGCACGGAGCTATAGCAACATCACCGCTCCCGTGTTGCGCGGCCCCGACTCTGGCAAAGCCCTGATTCTGATTAAACTCGTCAAGCCCGGGGCGGTTGTGAGAAAGGGAGAACTGATAGCGCAGATTGACGCGCAGGCTACCCAGGATCACGTCGATGATGTTGCCGATTCCGTTAAGCAGGGCGAGTCCGACATCCTGAAGCGGCAGGCAGAGCAGCAAGTGGAATGGGAATCTTTACAACAAATCCTGCGGACTGCGAAGTCCGACCGGGACAAGGCTCTCCTGGATGCGAGAACAACCGTTTTGCTCACTGAGATCGAGCGTGAACTCCTCAAACTGAATGTGGAGGAAACGGAGGCGCGATACAGCCAGTTGCAGAAAGATCTTGTTTTCCACAAAGCTGCCCATGCGGCCGAGCTTCGAATACTCGACCTGACCCGGGAGCGTCAGAAGCGGCATCATGACCGTCACGCCGGAGATCTTGTTAAGTTCACGATTCACGCACCGGCTGACGGATTGGCCGTCATGCAGCAAACCTTCCGCGGCGGTGAATCGGGTCAGGTGCAAGAAGGTGATCAGGTCGGGCCGGGGCAGTCTTTCATGAAGCTAGTGAATCCTGCCAGCATGCAAGTGGAAGCTAGAGCGAATCAGACGGAAAGCAGTGAACTGCGAATAGGGCAGTCTGTCACCGTGCGGCTGGATGCTTTTCCGGGACTCCAGTTTCATGGTCAAATCTCCAGCATCGGTGCGCTTGCTACCGGAGCTTGGATGCAGAACAATTATATTCGGACCATCCCTGTCAGGATCCAGATTGAAGGCTCGGACCCCCGTCTCATTCCGGATCTATCGGCTGCGGCGGACGTTTTGATTGCCAAAGTCGAAAATGCTATTTCCGTGCCGGTATCCGCAGTTCACTACAGTAACGGCCGGACCACGGTGTTCGAAAAGCAGGGTGGCTCCTTCGAGGAGCGGCAGGTCACCCTGGGAATTCAAGACGGCAGAGAAGTGGCGGTCCTCTCGGGCTTAACAGCAGGAACCGAAGTAAAGCTCAACTAAGCACCAAGGTGCTATCATGACGAGGCTCCTGCATAACCCGACGTCATGAATCCGACACTTGTTCCCGTACGGCCAACCCACACCCGGTACTGGGTGATTGTGTTTGCTGTTTCGCTGGCGATTCTGTCCTACATCGATCGGGTGTGCATCTCGCAAGCGGCGCCGATCATCTCACGCGACCTCGGTTTGTCGAAAGCCGACATGGGCATGGTCTTCGGCGCGTTCGGACTTGCCTATGCGCTGTTTGAAATCCCCGGCGGCTGGCTCAGCGATTGGATGGGCCCTCGCAAAGTGCTTTTGCGAATCGTGCTTTGGTGGTCAACGTTCACCGCGGCCACGGGCGCAGCCTTCAGCTTAGGCCCGCTCTTGATCATCCGGTTCCTGTTCGGCGCCGGCGAAGCAGGCTGTTTCCCGAATCTCACCAAAGCCTTCAGCGTGTGGCTTCCTTCCAAGGAAGGTGTGGCTGCCCAGGGCATTATGTGGACCTTTGCCCGATGGGGAGGCGCTTTTACTCCGCCGTTGGTTATCGCGGTATTCAGGTACGTCAGTTGGCGTTGGGCCTTCGTCATGTTCGGCGCACTCGGCACGGTGTGGGCGGTCTTCTTCTACATCTGGTATCGCGACAATCCGCGCGATCACAAAGGCGTAAACGCCGGCGAACTCGCCTTGTTGAAAGGATCGGAACAGCTCGCCACCGGACATGGCAACGTGCCCTGGGCAAAACTGGTGTCCTCCCGATCGGTCCTGTTGCTGTGGGTGCAGTATTTCTGTCTGTCGTTTCCCTGGTATTTCTATATCACCTGGCTGCCCACTTACCTGCAAGAGAGCCGCAAACTAACTCCGGGCGCGAGCGCTAATTATGCAATCCTGCCTTTGCTCTTCGGCGGCTTTGGTTCGCTGGTGTGCGGATTCCTCTTGTCTTTGCTAGTTCGGCGAGGATTCAGCGTTCGCATCAGCCGACGCGTCTTAGCGACATCCGGATTCATTGGAGCTTCTCTGCTCCTGACTCTGTCCATTCAATTAACCGATGCCAAGTGGGCCATGTTAGCGATGGGCCTGGCCAGTTTCTGCAATGACCTCGCCATGCCTCCCTCCTGGGACTCCTGCATGGACATCGGAGGCAAATACGCAGGCACCGTATCCGGGTCAATGAACATGATGGGCAACCTGGCCGGATTTGCCGCGCCAGTCCTGGGCGGCTAC
>JBBSHP010000399.1:0-5155 GCA_038232555.1 Bryobacterales bacterium | reverse complement strand
TCACTCTCAAACTCCCGTGCAAACTGCTGCACGTCTCCCACGTAATCCACACCTTTGTTGAAGCGTCCGGTAAATTTCGGTGCGATGGTTTGGATGGGAATCTTCGCATCCGCGATAGCGGCCAGGATCACCAGCAGATCCGGAGGGGTCTGTGGAGAATCGGTCTCGTCCATGGAAATTTCGGTGATGAAACTGCCGGGCGCTTTCTTCGATGCGATGTACTCATAGATGCGTGCGGCCTCTTGTACGGCGAAAAGGTATTTTGCGGCGATGTGAGCGACGGATGCTCGCGTGGTGGTGAACGGCTGCTCAAGGCCGTCAATCTCAATCCGCCCGATCAACTCAGGATGACGTGAGAGGAAGCTGTCCAGATGCTGTTGCGAAGCGGGCTGCCCGATGGCGGACGCTACGTCCAGGGTGTAAAAGTCGCTGGCATCCAAGAACCGATCCACGGTCGCGAGATTGATATGGTCGGCGTCTACGTGATAGGGCATCTGCCAGGCTAACTGGCGCACCGCATTGCCGGCAGCAGCTCTGACGCTGGACGGTTCCGATCCCACGATCCCATGCTCGCGATTCGACTTATTCCAGACCGGGACGATCAAAACGCCGCGATCGGCGGCCATCTTGCAGGCCAGCAACTGCGCCTTGGCCTGGTGCGCGAAGCGGTCGCCCACACCCAACGAATACTTCGACAGTCTCAGCATGCGTGTTATCCGCCTACTGATTCACGCCGGACGCGAGGAATCCGCCATCCACCGCGATGCACTGGCCGGTGATGAAGCTGGACGCATCGGAGGCAAGAAGCACGGCGGCCCCAACCAGTTCCTGCGCCTTTCCGAAACGGCCCATCGGCGTGCGCAGCTTGAGCTCCCGGCCACGGTCCGTGCCGTCCAGAAGCTGGGCGTTTAGATCCGTGCGGAACACCCCCGGCGCGATCGCGTTGACGTTGATGCCCGCTTTCGCCCATTCCACCGCGAGATTTCGGGTGAGCGCCAGGACGGCGCCTTTGGACGCGGCATACGGGGCCACTTCAAAGAACGCCACATAGGAATTGAGTGAAGCGATGTTGATGACGCGTCCGCGTGCGTTCGCCGCAAGCGGAGCATGGAAGGACTGGCACGCGCGCAAGGTGCCGGTAACGTTCACGTCCATGAGGCTGTCCCACTCCTGTTCGGTGACATTCACGGTGGGCTTGCGGAAAATGCGGCCGGCGGCGTTCACCAGAATGTCGATTTGACCGAACTCGCTCAGAATCGCATCCCGAAAGGCGTCGATCGAAGCACGGGAACCAACATCGCAAATGTGCCGCAGGGTGCGCACGCCGGCGTTCTCAACCGCAGCGCAGACTTCGTCCACCATCTGTTCGCGACGGCCGGTTGGGACCACGTGGGCTCCGGCTTCCGCCAGACCGATGGCGATTTCGCGGCCGAGCCCGGAGGTGCCGCCGACCACTGCGGCTACGCGCCCCGTCAAGTCCATCAAATTTCTTGCTGGCAATATCGATACTCCTTCTATTCAAAATTCCAAACCCGTTGAATTGTTCCGTTCAGCATCCAACGCCGGTCATCGTCATTCAAGAATTTCATCTCGTCGCGGACCACCGTTAAGGCCTGCCGGTAGGTAGCGGTGTTCTCGACGATGGGCCAATCGGTGGCCCACATCAGCCGCTCGGGACCCAAGCTGGCATGCAAGCGCTTCACGTGTTCCTGAGCATCCAACCACGGGTAGGGTTGCTTGGAGAGTGACCAGGTGTGCGAGACTTTGACGAATAACTTGGGATGCCGGCGCAAAGCGATTAGCTGATCAAGGAGTTGGGGCTGGTCAACAGGGCAGTCCGCCATGTGGTCGATCACGATCGTCAGGGCGGGGAAGCGATCCATCAGTCTGCCGACGTCCGGCATCCTGGTTATGGGCGCGAGTATGGTCATCGGTATTTTGAGCTGCTCGCAGCGCTTCCACAAGGGCGGCATCAGATCGCCTCTGATCCAATCGCCCGTGGCGTCACCACTGGGGCTCAGGCGCACGCCGCGAAAGCTCTGGTGCTCGACAAGTTCCGACAACTTATCGGACGCATTCGGGTCGAGTGAGTCAACACGGGCGACACCTTGGAAGTACTGCGGATACTGTTTAAGCACCGAGGCAAGATAACTGTTGTCGTACTTATAATGGATGACCTGGATGATCACGGTTTTCGCAACACCATTACTCTTCATCAAACCGAGCAGAGTCTCAGGAGTGGCATCGCGGGCCGGCACTTTGGAGCCCGGGGCAAACGGGAAGCGCGGATCGTGTTTCCACACATGCACGTGCGGGTCGATGATTACGTAGGACGGGGTTGCGGCGGCGGCCATGGCAGATGCTAGGAATGTGCGGCGCGTCATGCCCTAAACATAAATAGGCTCTAGTGTTTTCACGACATAATTGCCGCAGCGCACGTAGCTGGCTCGTGGGCCATTCCGCGCGATATCCAGATCGACGACAATCCAACCCTTGAAACCGAGGGTCTTCAACACGCGGTGACAGGCCGGAAAATCAACCTCACCGTCGCCAAGATCGTAAATATTGGGGCGGAAGTCTTTGGCCAGCCCCGCGCGTTTGGCGTCCTTGTAGTCGAGCAGCATGATCCGGGTTCTGTGCTTTTCCAAACAGGGCGCGACATCGATACCGGCTAAGTGGAGGTGGGCGGTGTCGGGTGAGAAGTGGAATAGCCTGGGATTTGTGAGAGCCATAACGCGATCTACTTCCGCAGAAGACTCAGCCATCTGACCCAGATGATTATGGAGGCCGGCACGGAATCCCATTCCAGCGGCCAGTTCACCGATCGCGTTGAAGGAGTCGCACATCGCTTTGAAATCGGTCTCAATATCCGCGTTGGCGGGCCGGCGTGCAGGAGAGAACACCACTAAATGCTTCGCGCCGAAATCGGCCAGGAAAGTCATGGCAGCACGGGCGTCCCGTAGAATGCGAGCCCGTTGCGAGGGATCCCAGGTGGGACCGCTGAATGAAATCGTCACGATGTGCAAGCCGCGCTTGGAGACTTCGCGATGCAGATCCGCGGCGGTCATGTTGTACGTTTGCAGAATCTCCGGGAAGTGCGTCATACGGATGCCGATGAAACCGGTATCGCGCATGATGTCCAGGATGTCAGTGAATGGCCCTCGTGGAAAGAAGTTCCAGAGGCTTGCGCCAACAGCCCAGCGCACATTCTGGTTAGCGGGAAGGCGGGCAGCGGCGCGGCTGAGGGAACAGGCGAGCAGGGCAAGTGCGGCACGGCGCGTCATGAGCTTTATCTATCTCGCCATCCAACCGCCGTCCACTAACAGGATTGAGCCAGTGACGTAATCGGAGGCGCGGGAAGCAAGAAAAACGGTGACACCCTTGAAGTCGTCGGGATTTCCCCAACGCCCGGCCGGTACGCGCGAAAGAATAGCGGGATTGCGCACAGGATCGGCCCGCAGCGCCGCCGTGTTGTCCGTGCTGATGTAGCCTGGGGCGATGGCATTCACCTGCACGCCTTTGAGCGCCCATTCATTGGCCAGAGCCTTGGTGAGTTGCCCGATGGCGCCCTTACTCGCAGCATAACCCGGGACTGTGATGCCACCCTGGAACGTGAGCAGCGAAGCCGTGAAGATAATCTTGCCGGCTCCGCGTTCCAGCATCCCCTCGCCGACCTCCCGGCTGATGATGAACTGTGAGTTCAGGTTGGTCTCGATGACTTCGTCCCAATATTCGTCAGGGTGCTCGGCCGCGGGTTTGCGCAGAATGGTACCGGCATTATTCACCAAGATATCGATTACCGGGTGATTGGCTTGCACTTGTTTCAGAAACCCGTACACTGCTTCTCGCTTTGCAAAATCGCAGGTGTATGCGCTGAACGCGCGTCCTATCGCGGTCACCTCACGCTCGATGTCGCTGCCGCTCGCTTCCAGGGTTTTGCTGACGCCAATGATGTCGGCTCCCGCTTCCGCGAGCGCCAGGGCCATGGCTTTCCCGATACCTCGCTTGCACCCCGTCACCAGCGCAGTTTTGCCATTCAGTTTGAATAGGTCGAGTGTAGTCATGCGGAACACTTGATCAGGATCTTCATCACTTCACCGCCTTTTTCCATCTCGCGCAAGGCAGGCTCAAGTCCTTCGAGTGGCTCAACGCTGGTAATCAGGCGGCTGATCGGCAGAGCGCCTGAACCCGCGATCGCGATGGCTTCTTCGAAATCCTCGGGTTCATAGACGCGCGCTCCACAAAGCCTGAGTTCGCGCCAGAAAAAGCGGAACAGATCCACCTTCGGCTGGTCGCCAAAGATCGCGACGATCACAATTCGCCCCCGCGTGCGAGGTAATTTGGTCATGGACTCGGCTCCCGCAGCCGAACCGGAGACCTCAAAGAGTACGTCCGCGCCGGCACCATCCGTTTCGTTGTTGACTACTTCCAGCAGGTCCGTTTCGCGGGGATTTGTAGCTTGCAGGCCGAGGCTGGCAGCTATTTTCAGTCGGAACGGATTCACCTCAGAAAGTAACACGCGCGCCCCGGCATGCTTCGCAACGAGCGCGATCAAAACTCCAATGGGGCCTCCGCCCTGCACGACCACGAATTCTCCCGATTGCACTTCGGCTAAACGCACATCGTGGCAGGCGACAGCGAGCGGCTCGATCAGCGCGCCGTGCTCCAGCGAAACATTCGCGGGCAGCCGGTGCAAGGTGTGGGATGGGACGGTCCAGAGACCTTGCATCCCTCCAGGCGCATCGATACCGATGAACTTCAGGCCATGGCAAATGTGGCTGTGGCCGGCCAGGCAGGCGGGGCAAGTGCCGCACGGGTCGAGGGGGCGAACCGTCACCCGATCCCCCGCCGACCAGCCCGTAACGCCGGGTCCCAAGGCCGCAATGGTCCCCGACATCTCATGACCGATCACCTGAGGGAGCGTGACTCGATGGTCCATCCTCCCGTGAAACAGATGAAGATCCGTGCCGCACAGGCCGCAGTGCGATACGGCTAGCTGCACCTGCCCTTCGGCGGGAGACGCGGGTGTGTATTCGCCGATGCGAATGGTGTGATGGCCTTCATAGAATGCGGCTTTCATTCAGGACCGAAGCTCCTATCGTACGCTGGCCGGGCGCAAGGAGTCCACCACCGTCGCGCGTGCGCTGGCTGCTCG
>JBBSHP010000398.1:0-5162 GCA_038232555.1 Bryobacterales bacterium | reverse complement strand
CGTATAGTTCGGGACGCCAGGCAAACGTCGGGTTCCGAACGAAATCACGAACCACATGAAACTGACCGCCATCGACGCTCACGCTGTACCGAAACGTGAGCTTCTCCAAAAGGTTTAACGGGTTGCCCTCCTCTTTAGGGACGGCAGTCAATCCGATCACCGTTCCGACCAGTTGAGGAGAAGAGAGAGCCGGGAGAAGCCGCACCGTGGGCGTGCACCAAGCTCCGCCCAGGCAGACGACCGCGAGCAGAGGGTATCGCACGATGGGGCGCATAGCAGATCAGTATGGCACAACCGTGCGTTCACAACCCACCAAGGCTGCTATGATATGTCTCGATAATTGTTTAGGGCCCGCTAAGGATGAACTCATGGATCAATCTAACGCAGATCGGCGAAGTTTTTTGAAGACCGCGGGTGCCTTGGGCGGCTCGCTTTACCTCGCGGCCGGCGCTCAGGCCGCTGCCCGCCCTCTTACCCAAAAAGAGAAACTGGACCGCATTGCCTCCAACACCTGGCCAATCCGGTATTTGTTCAAGAGCCGCGCGAACTGGGGTTCTGGCAGCGCTCAAAAAGTTCAGGAGATGAAGAAGAAATATGGGGAGATCACTATGCTGGATTTCCCTACATTCACCAAGGAGACCTTTCCTGGGGTCACCCGCATGGATCTGTTTTCCGGCCTGTTCGGCGACATGTCCGATGACAGCATGTACGTACAGACCAACATCCGCGCGGGTGAAGTGATTCGCACTACGCAAGAGTTTGATCCGTCCAGCGCTTCCGGAAAAAAGTGGCTCGAAAAGCTTGCCAACAAAATGGTTGCCACCGGCACTCATTGCCACCACATTTCGAATAATGCGCCTCGGGACATCTGCGAATTGGATGAAGACAAACGAAAGGCTGGTATCGAAGTGGCCAAGAAGTGGCTGGATGGTGCAGCGACCCTGGGAGCCAAATCAATGCGAGTGAATAGCGGAGGTCCCCGGATTGCGCCGAGTCCAATTGCAACTGCCGACTACCCAAAGAACGATGCCCTCGCCGAATACCTGACCAAGTGTATCGACTCTTTCAAGCAGATGGCCGACTACGGAAGCAAGGTGGGCGTCAAAGTCACCTTGGAAAATCACTGGGGGCTGACCGCGAATCCGATCAATATCCGGATCATCGTTGACGAGGTGAAGAGTCCGTTCTGCGAGGCTTCACCCGATTTCTGCAACTGGGAACACGAATACCTGATGTACCACGGCTTGGCCGATCTGGCTCCCTATGCGCATACCAATGTCCACGCGAAATACTGGAACCGCTGGAAAGATCCGGATGTGCAGCGCTGCGTGCGGATCATGGCCAGCGCGAATTATACCGGTGTCTACGCTCTCGAGTACGAGGACGGTCCGTGGGATGGCGTGGAAGGAGCCAAGTATCTCTATAAAGAGGTTCTGGCCGCGCTTTGATGGGCCTCCCTCTGGAGTGACACTCGCCCCGTGACGCGCCGCGGGCTGTTGCAACTCGGTACGGGACTCGCTTGCGCAGACGCCTGCTTCGCGCCTGTTGCGTCAATCCCGGTGCCGGATCTTCCGGATCCTCTCATCGTGGAAGCTTACGAGCGAGCGGCTCGTCTCAACGTGCTGGCCGCCGTGAATCCTAAAGTGTTTCCAGGGTATTGGTCCGTGTGCGCGGATGGACAGGGCTTCGGATACGGCAACACCTATCCATCGTTGGACGGGCACCAAATGACCGATGCCCTGCTCTGGCTTGGGCAGGTTGAAACCGTAAAGGCCAACTGGGATTACGTGCGATCGTTCCAACGGGCCGATGGTTCCCTGCCCCTGGCGATTCTGCCGGAAAAGGCTGGAAAGGATATCGGTCCGCAGGGTTATCCGGGCGTAGTGGCTGCAAACGGCGGACTCTACACGCATTGGGTCCCAGGCAATCCGCTGGCAGCTCTCGCGAGCCCCACTTACATTCAAAATGCTGACGTCATCTTCCGCCATACTCTGGATCGGCGTTGGTTGACGTCGCAGATCGCTTCGGTAAACTTAGCGGCGAATTTCCTCGCTTCTTTGATCACTCCGGCAGGCACGGTGAAGGGTGGCGGGTATTACGTCGAGCGGCCCCCCAGACTGGAGTCCGATGGCGTGACACAATCGCACGCCGTGGATGCTTTTCGCCGCGTAGCCGCATTGAATCATGTGCTGGGCAATGCTGAAAGCTACCACAAGTATGGGGACTTAGCCGACCGCATCCGCCATACGTTCGTCACCCGGTTTTGGGTGAAGGACCACTTTGCCGAATATGAGAACGCTGAGCACGGTCTGATTGCGAGCCACGGATTGACGGACTCGGACTGGTCCGCCTTGGCGATGGGTGTGGCCACGCGCGAACAGCAGAAAACACTTTGGCCGATGTTAAAGAATGAGAAGCGTTTCTACTACGGAGGCATGCCGAGCGGCATTGCGACGCTGCCCGGAAGTTACGAGCCCTGGGAATTTAGCTACAACGATCGCATGGATCTTGCAGCGATGGGGCGCGTGTGGCAGGTTGAGTGCGCAGCGAGGGCCCGCATGGGAGACGGCATAGGCCTGCTGGACACGATCCGCAAGGTATGCCAGACCGGCCGCGAGAGCGGCTACTTTTGGCGGGAGCGTTACAACGAGAAAGGCGGATACGGAGCGCAGAAGTACTGCGAGTATCCGGCCAACTTGATCCGAATCGTCCAGCGATTCCTGCTGGGAGTGGAGCTACAACTTGATGGCAGAGTCTTGCTTGCGCCAACGGTGCCTCAAACCTACTGGGAGCGCGGCTTCGGCCAGACCATAGGTTGGCGGGATCGCTCACTAACTTATTTCATGCGACACGGACGCGTTAGCGGAAGCTACACGGGCCCCGCTACGCAGCGGGTCGCGGTCCGGTTGCCGGTGCATCCCCAAGGCGTGCGCGGGGCCGCGGTCCAGCACGATGGGCTGCTGGAACTCACCCTTCCCGCAACCCAAAAGGCGTGCGTTTTCGAAGTGCGCTGGCATTAGTCGCGTAGACCAAGCCGCAATCACAAATCTGGCTGGTTGATTGGTCGGGGCGGTGGGATTCGAACTCACGACCCCCTGCGCCAAGGCAGTTGACGGCTACACAGCGACGTTGCCTCTTTTCAAGTACTTTCATTTCAATCTCCTGGCGGCAACCTGTTGGGTGTTGAAATGGATGGAAGTTATCCTCTTTCTGAATTTCGGATTTCAGGTCACCCGTAGCTTGACAACATTCTACCTCTCCTGTACAGTTCAGATGGATCAACTCTTCAGTTGCATCCATGGAGGTTGACCATTAAGAAGCAAATCAAACCTATGTCGAACGTCATTTCTGCCCTGACCGCCCGCAGCCAGTTCGGTCAGATTCTCGATCAGGTTGACAAGCAGCGCCGCAGCTTTGTCATTGAAAAACGTGGTAGCCCCAAGGCCATCCTGCTCGGCATCGAGGACTACATCCGCCTTGCCGCGCCGGAGCCCGAAATTCTCACAAGCCTCGGCGAGGCCTCGAGTCGCCGCGGTACTGATAAGCTTACCCTGCGCCAAATTGATAAGGTCATCAAGGCGGCCAGAACCAGCCGCCACCGTGCTGCCTCTTAAGCTGATCATTGATACCAATGTGGTGGTCTCGGCTGCTCTCAAGCCAAGTGGGCTCGAACGGACGGCCCTGGTTTTCGCTATGACCTATCCCGCCCGTCTGTTCGTCTCTGAGCAGATTCTGGCCGAATACACCGAGGTGTTGACCCGACCGGAATTGCGCATTCCGACCGGTGAGCGAGAGCCGTTCGTTGATTTGATCACGGGGCGGTCTGAGCTTGTGACACCCACCCGCAAACTCGCCGTCTGCCATGACCCCGATGACGATATATTCCTGGAGTGCGCGGAGGCGGCTCGGGCCGATTATCTAATCACCGGCAACCTCAAACACTTTCGCCGGTATTGGCAGAACACCAAAATCATCAACGCCAGAGAACTGATCGATATCCTCGGCCCACATCTGCCGGTGTAATGCTCGCGCCGAGCCAGGCTGACACTAATCGCAGTGAAGTAGCAGCACGCCAAATTAACAGAAAAGGGAACCCATGCTTTGCGGTTTCCTTTGGTCGTTTTGCCTCACTCAATATTCTTCCGGCAATAGGATAGTCGTTGACGCGCGGTCGGCTTCCGTGACGATCCAGATTTTCGTACCATCGCTAAGACGATATGCCGACAGGAGCCGAAAGTCGTCTTTCAGTGACCGCTCGTTCTCGAGCCGGTCGTAGCTTGTCCCACTCGCCCCAATCACCAACGCGATGGCGGCTGATGAATTCCTGTAATAGCTGGCCATTATCACTAATTGCCTCCAGCGCATCGGGGGTGGCTACCACTCGGCCGAGAAGGAATCTTGTTGATACGGGATTCGCTTTCCGCATCAGATTATTCCCAGCGCCATAAGAAGGGACGGCGCCGCATGTGGACAGTGACCGTCTGGTTCCACTCCACACCCTTCGCTACCAAGGGGAGTCACGCTCGGTCAGGGACAAAGCAAATCGTGAATGCCCTTCGTCAAGATCTAGATTTCGCGCTGTGACGACCACCGAACTCTCCGATATTCGTGGCGACCGTGATGATCTCACGCACGTCATCGCTCGCGAAGATTCCACGCAGATGCCGTGTCAGGCATGGAATCGACTGCGCCGCCAGTCAACCAGTACGCCCGTCTCGCGCTATATGACCTGTTCTTGGCAACTGCTAATCCAAAATTCCGAAGTTGAAGTCCAGGGCGGATTAAATTAATCGAGCAAACACCCCAATGGGGTAATATCGCCGGCTGTGCGTGGACGAGGTCTTGGACAACATCTGCGCGTCGCGATCTCCGAGTCGGTAGATCTTGAGATATTTGGCAGCTACACTTCTCTCTACAGGTGAGAGCGGCAAGTGCCGTTGAACGGCTTCAGTGTTTGATTCTATTGGTCGGGGCGGGGCGATTTGAACGCCCGACCCCCTGCGCCCAAGGCAGGTGCGCTACCAGGCTGCGCTACGCCCCGACATGTACTGCTCTCTCATTCTAAACTACGGTGACTTGCCTCCCCGGATTCACGCGATCTCAGTTCCACGCCTACGCACTACAATTTAAGAGAACGCACGTATCGCTTTGCATCGAAGCGT
>JBBSHP010000397.1:0-5167 GCA_038232555.1 Bryobacterales bacterium | reverse complement strand
GTTGTCGCCGCCCTGGAAACCCGCAATGAACAGATCGCCCGTGCTTTCGACAGCCAGAGCCGTGGCAGAACCGCTGCCGAGATTAGCCACGGTCGTGATAATCCCGTCGGGAGCCACCTTGCGGACGCGCCCGTAGCCGCCGATAAACAGGTTGCCTGTGCCGTCCATGGCGACGGCGTAAGCGCTTACCTGCGTGCTGATGGCCTGTCCGCCATCGCCGGAATCGCCGGCTTCGCCGTTGCCCGCTACCGTTGTGATGATTCCGTCGGGAGCGACCTTGCGGACGCGCTGATGGCCGGAATCCGCGATGAACAGGTTGCCTTTGTTGTCGACCGCTACGCTCGTCGGATACCAGAGGGCCCCGTTGATTGCTGGCCCGCCATCCCCAAGCGGGATGCAGATGGTGGGGGGGCCAAGAATGCAACGAGGCTGCCCCGCCACGGTGGTGATGATCCCGCTGGGAGATACCCTGCGGATGCGATGGTTGCCCGTCTCGGCGATGAACAGGTTGCCCCCTGCATCTACCGCCACTCCGCTTTCAACGCTGAGACCCGGCACCGCGAGTTGCAAGGGGGTCTCGGTGGCTAGCCCACCGTCACCCGAGGGCGGCGGCGTCAAACCCGGAACACCGCCGGGCACCGTAGTGATGATCCCATTGGGAGAGACCTTCCGGATACGAAACTGGCCGCTCGCGAAAAACTGGCCATCGGCAATGAACAGGTTGCCTGCACTGTCTACCGCCAGGGCGGTTGGCCCGATTAACTGCGCTTGAATAGCAGGTCCGCCGTCGCCTGAAAAACCGTAGCGGCCACTACCCGCTACGATGGACGAGCTCCCATTCGGTAGGGTCTTCCGGATACGGCTGCAGTCTTCGGTGAAGAGATTACCTGCTCCATCCACCGCGAGGACCGCGTTGCAGTCGATGCTACCGCTGGCGACCGTATTGATGATCCCGCTTTGGGAAACCTTGCGTATCCGGACATTGTTTGGATCCTGATCCTGGATGAACAGCTCACCGGCGCTGTCCACCGCTACGCTGGCCGCATATTCCAGTTGTGCACTGGTGGCTGGCCCACCGTCTCCCAAACCCGTGCTGCCACCACCCGCCACCGTAGTGATGGTCCCGTCAGGGGTGACCCTACGAACGCGGCCCAGTTCCCCTATAAAAAGGTTGCCCGCGTCGTCGATTGCCACACCACCCGGATAGTTCAGTTGCGCGCTGGTGGCCGGCCCGCCATCGCCTAAACCGGTGCTGCCGCCACCCGCCACCGTGGCAATCATCCCGTCCGGCGAAACCCTGCGGATGCGCTGATGCCCCTTGTCGGCAATGAACAGATTGCCCGCGCGGTCCACCGCCAATCCCTGCGGCGAGAAGAGCCCCGCGCTAGTGGCAGGTCCCCCGTCTCCCGAGTCGTCGGTTCTGCCATTACCCGCAACTCGCGTTAATGCCCCGCTCGGATCCAACTTGAATACTGAATTACCGCCATCGCCGCTTGCGAAATAAACGTTCCCCGCCGCGTCCACCGCCATGCTCACCGCCCCCGAAGCCGGCTGAGGTACTCCGCCCGCGACGGTGGAAATGATATATTCCTGTGCTGTCGCCACGGTGCTTAGAACGAGCAGGCAGAAAGCTACACAAGCTGATCTCATCGCCGTCACTCAGCGGACCACCGGTACAATGACTGTGCCTGCTCCGTGATCCTCGACAGTGCTTTGCCGCCCCACCACGACGGTGTTCGTTCCGTCGGCGTCGACAAACACGTCCGCCCGTGAGGACTTGAAGCCCGTCAGGTCGTTCATGATGAAGGTGGTGTTCTGCGGGACCCCGGTGGCGTCAGCAGATCCGGGTGTTGAGGCAGCTACGGAAATCGCGAAGTTCGCCCGTCCTCGAATCCGGTTGTTCAGCACCATGTTGCCGTCGCCGCTGCCCCTGATCTCGATGGCCGCGCTGGTAATGCCGAACACCGTGCCCTCGGGCGCCAACATGTTCACGTCGTTATCCACGACGATGGCGTGCGAGACGGGTTCATCCGGGCGGGTCTGAAGACGTATGCCCGCCTGCAAGCCCGACGCCCATGCGCAATCAATGTAATTATGTGCAATCACGAATGAACCGGGACCTACAATGTGAATCACGTCGCCAGACGGCATGACATTGACACCCAGGCCGCCCGTCGTGGTTATCACATTCCGCTCTATGTACGCTCGCCCGCCCACGCTGTAGATGTTGATCGGCCGCTCGTTGGAGTTCGTTATTTTATTGCCGGAAATGTACAGGTCCGCTTCTTTATCCGGCGATTTCCCCACGGCTGAAACGGCGATGCCAAGGTAATTGCCGCCATCCGTGGCTTGCATGTCGATGTCGTTATTCGCGATCCACAGGGTCCCGGACACATTTCCCGATTGCCCCAGATTGCTGGCATTAGGCGGAACGTCCCCAGGGGAAGTACCGACGCAAATTCCGCAGACAAACTTGCTGTCACGGACCACACCTTCGATCCGGTTAGCGGCGATCACCAAGCCGCCGGCTGCAACCACCCGGACGACAAGAGCCTTGGAATGGACGAAATGCAATCCCTGAATCGTGACCTGGGCGCCCGGAGCTTCGACATAGAACGGATTGCTTCCACCCTCGATAATCGGCATCTCCCCTTGATCGTCCAGCGTGCCTGAGATTGCGACCACCTTTGAAATACGGACCATGCCCATCGCTTGCCCGCTAAACCAAAGGCTTGGCAGCTCTACTACCGTTGGGGGCGCGTCGAAAGAGAAATGCCCTTTGAGAACCACCCGGCCGCCTCGATCGACGGCGGCCTGAACGGCCGGGACGTCCACTTTTGGGTCGCCCGTTCCCACCACCGTAATGGCCCGCGCGGCCAGGGTCCCAGCAAAAGCAAGCATCGCTCCAGCTACCGCGATAAAACCTTTATTCATTGACTTCCCCCTCGATCTTGCTGTCTTCCTGCGATTGCTACCTTCCAGCGCGGGAATCGTCGACCCAAACACCGGGTCGCCCGGCAGAAGGCAAGAGGCGACCGTCCGCCTTACCGTCACGAGAACCAGGCGCCGCTCGACGGGTCGGCCCCACATGCATACAATGCAGCCTCTGCGGTGCAAATGCAAGAAAGAGTGGGCAGGGAGAGGGTGTTATGCCCTTGCACGTCATTGAAAAGAAGAGGTATCCTTCAGAGGAATGTCGGCGATCGAAATAGGGACGGAGGCTGCCGGCAGGGAACTGGAGCGCGTACTCGGAAGCGCTATTTTTAAGCGCAACGAGCGGCTGTCCGGGTTTCTCCGGTTCGTTGTCGAACGGCGCCTGGAGGGCCGGGCCCACGAATTGAAGGAGTCCGTTATTGCGATCGAGGTCTTCGGGCGCAAGCCGGACTATAATCCCAAACACGATCCGATCGTGCGCACCGAAGCCACCCGGCTGCGCGCGCGGCTCAGCCAGTACTACATCGACGAAGGGAAAGGCGCTGCCCTGATCATCGATCTGCCCAGGGGCGGCTACATACCAGTGTTTCGGCAGGCGGAAGTGGCGCAACTCCCCGCTCAGATTCCCGACCTGCGGGTCACGCACTCGCGGCTTTGGCTGCTGATTACGATGGCCTGTTTCGCCGTCGTTTTGTCCGGCATAGGCTGGTGGCTTTTGCCTCGACCAGGCAAGCCTATTGCGATTGCGGTTCTTCCCCTGATTAACGTGAGCCAGGATTCAGCCAACGATTACTTTGCCGACGGTCTCACCGGCGAGCTCATCCGCAACCTGTCCATCATTGATGGACTCGCTGTGCGCTCCCAGACCTCATCCTTCATGTTTAAGGGTAAGCCGCGGAACTTGCGCGAAGCCGGAAAGCAGCTTGACGCCGAATACATACTGGAAGGTTCCGTGCTGCGTGCGGGACAACCGTTGCGCGTTAACGCCCAGTTGGTTCGCGTGCGCGACGACTTCCCGTTGTGGTCGTGGTCGGATAAGTATGATCACGAATTAACGGACATCTTTGCCATTCAGGACGAGATTTCGCGAGGCATCGTCAACAGTTTGCGGCTGAGGCTGGGACGCGGGCGACGCCGCTATGAGACCAGTGCCGACGCCTACGATTTCTACCTGCGTGGGCGTGCCTTTGAAATGCTACCTGCTTTGACCGGGATAGACCGGAGTCTTGGTCCCTTCGGGCAAGCGATTGCCAAAGATCCCTCGTTTGCTCCCGCTTATGCAGGTCTCGCCGCGGCGCACGCGGCCCGATCGGGTTTCGATCGATTCGATGCGGTCCAGCGCGCAAGCGACATATCTAAGGGCTGGGCTGCCGCGCAGAAGGCGATCCAGTTGGACCCACTACTGGCGGAAGCGCACGACGCGTTGGGGTTGATGCATGCACGCGAAGCGCAATGGGAGCAGGCGGAACGCAGGTTCCGGCGCGCCATCGAACTCGCCCCCGGCGACCCGCTGTGGCACTCCCATTTCGCCGAGTTCCTGCTCTTGCCGCTCGGCCGAATCGAGGAGGCGCTACGCCAGTTGCGCTTAGCGGAGAAGGCCGACCCGCTGTCACCCGCAGTCCAACGGGATCTGCATTGGACCCTGATGTCAGCGGGCCGGTTTGATGACGCGGAAGCGCAGTGCAGGAAAACAGCCGGACCCAAGCAACAGAGGAGTGGATGTTTGGCCGAAGCTTTGTTGCGGCATGGGAAAACTGGGGAGGCGATTCGGATTCTGGAAGAGCGATGGGATGGCCGCCTTCTGGAGCCAGGTGCGCAGGCACTGGGCGTTGCCTATGCCAAGGCCGGCCGCCGCGAGGACGCGGAGCGAATCGCGGCCACTGTGCCGCGGCCCCTATCCAAAGCAGCCGTCTTCGCCGCTCTGGGCGACAAGGACCGCACCTTTAAAGCTTTGGATCGCATGGTTCCGCTCGGTCCGGTTCGCATGGGCAGGGATGTTCTCATTTCTGCGCGATTTGCGTTTCTCCGCGGCGACCCGCGGCTGAACGTCCTGCGCCGTAAGGTCGGCTTGCCAGCCGCGCCAACCCAATATTGAACTAAACCGCTTCGCGGTATTCGTCTTCGTGTATGTCTCACCCGTCGCCGCCTGGAGTGACGAGCGCCAAGCTCCTGCGAAACACTGGGATCGTGGTTACTCCAATAACCACAATTCCATTTCTCAGGAGCTACCCAT
>JBBSHP010000396.1:0-5167 GCA_038232555.1 Bryobacterales bacterium | reverse complement strand
CCCTTTCGGCGTGAGCGGGAACTGCTCGCGGACCAGTTCCACCAGGCGCTCCTCATCGACAACTCCCGTGCCGAATGTATTCACGTTTACCGAAACAGGCTCCGCGACGCCGATCGCGTAAGCGAGTTGCACTTCGCAACGCTCGGCCAATCCCGCGGCAACCAGGTTCTTGGCGACGTAGCGGGCCATGTAGCACGCCGAACGGTCCACTTTGGTCGGATCTTTACCCGAGAAAGCGCCGCCACCGTGCCGTCCCATTCCACCGTATGTGTCCACAATGATCTTGCGTCCGGTTAGCCCCGTATCGCCGTGCGGGCCACCGATCACGAAACGTCCCGTGGGATTGATGTGGTACTTGGTGGAGGAGTCCACCATGTTCGAAGGAATTACCGGATCAATAACCTGCTTCTTGACAGCCTCGCGCAATTCGTCCGTAGTGACACTGTCGTGATGCTGGGTCGAAACGACCACTGCATCCACGCGCTTCGGCTTGCCGTTGACGTATTCGATGCTGACCTGACTCTTGCCATCGGGGCGCAGGAAATTCAACTTGCCGGCGCGCCGCACCTCGCTCAATTGCCTGACCAGCTTATGAGCCAGCATGATGGGGAGCGGCATCAACTCGGGAGTTTCATTACAGGCGTAACCGAACATGAGACCTTGGTCACCGGCTCCGCCCGTGTCCACGCCCATCGCAATGTCGGGCGATTGGCTTTGAATGGTGTTTAGAATGCCACAAGTCTTGCTGTCGAAGCCGAAGCTCGCGTCGTTAAAGCCAATGTCGTAGATTACGCTGCGGGCCAGGCGCGGAACATCCACGTAAGTAGTAGTGGTAATTTCGCCTGAAACCACGCAGATGCCGGTTGTGATAAGGACCTCGCAGGCTACCCGACCGGTTGGATCATCTGCGAGTACTGCATCCAGAACGGCGTCCGAGATCTGGTCCGCCATCTTATCGGGATGGCCTTCAGTGACCGATTCCGAAGTGAAAATGTGCCGCAAACTGCCTGACAAAGATGTTTCCTCCTGCTAGCCTTTCCGACAACGGACCAAGACTCCGTACCGACGCGCGGACCAAGTCTTGATCGCGATTCCGATGGGAATCTAATATTTAGTTTAGCCGCGTGACTGGGGCGCGGTCAAATTCACTTGGGCTGGAGCTTAGGTACCATTGCTTGGCGAATCGGGTCATACACCCCTGAACTGAATGGCCAGATCGTGGGGATAACGCTGCTTCAACCAAGGATAAGCTTCGGCCAGGCGGATCAGGTCCAGTTCGTCCTTCTTGCGTTTGCTGAGCCGACGTTGAGGATCGCCGTATGCCCAAAGTTTGCCTTGCACCACATCCTCAAGACACGCCACTTCGACCAGGATGCCCAGAACTTCCCGCTTGCTGGATCGGGATGGAAAACTCTCGTATCGCCGATCGGTTGTAAACTGGACGCGAAGCTGGCTTTCAGGCGAGAGTGCGTTGACCGAGTGTTCATGAGCCTCCACGGCAAAACCATCTTCGATCAGTTGAGCCGAGAGGAGAGGCAGTTGCTCGGCCACCATTACCAAGTCGGCATCCAGCGTGTACACGGGCTCAACATAACAATTGACCGCCAACCCTCCGATGAGGCAGTATCGTCCAAGGGATTCGCAGGTGGCAATCACTTTCCCGAAGTCGGTGCCTCCGCCCTGGGTGGTCAAATCGTACACCTCCAGCGCCGTCACATACACACTATGACACGCATGCGATTCCACTGATAAACTGGTAGCATGCTCCCCGCCACCACGGGCGTGCGCTCGCCTGTGGACCGTTTTTTCGAGTTCTCGCTGCTCGGACTCGTCGCCAGCGGCTACCTGGCTGTGGTCGGGTCGGGTTATCTGGATGCACCCACGGCAATCCTGACCGCCGTCGCACTGCTGGTTCGCGGACTCTTGGTTTCGAATCTCATTCAGTACCGGATTCCGACGCGTCTGGTTGCCGCGGCCACACTTGGCTACATGGGTTTTTATCCCCTTGATTATTTCTTTGTATCCAGGTCGTTTCTGCAGGCCACGGTGCACCTGGTCTTCTTCATCGCGATCGTTAAAATCCTGACAGCCAGCAGCAACCGCGACTACTTTTTCGTAAAGCTGATTGCTTTTATGGAATTGTTGGCCGCATGTGTTCTATCCTCCAGCATCAACTTTTTTCTCTTTCTGACGCTCTTCCTGCTGCTTGGAGTCTCCACTTTTGCGAGCTCCGAGATCCGGCGCTCGGCGCAACGCTTCGCCACGCCCGGCATATCATCCCGTGCCGTCTCCGTTCGCCTCGCGAGCGTCGCTGGCCTGTTGGCAGCCGCGATTCTGCTGCTGACTGGCGCTCTGTTTTTTCTGTTGCCGCGCACCGCCCGCGCGGCTTTTCAACAGTTGTTCTCGCATCGCTACCACATCGCCGGTTTTTCGAACGAAGTTTCGCTTGGTGAGATTGGGGAGATACAGAAGCAGGACACGCCGGTGATGCACATCAAGATGACTCCTATGCCAGAGCGCCCGCAACTGTTGCGCTGGCGCGGGTCGGCATTGGCTCAGTTTGATGGCCGCCGCTGGTTCAATACGAAATGGCGTGGAGACATGCTACGACCCAATGCGGGTGGACAACTGCGGCTTTCTGGCTGGCGCCCGGGCACTGGACTGTCTTCCGCAGTACATATAAATGACGTTTCGCTGGATGGCGTTCTGTTCTTCGCCGGCACGCCTCAGTTCCTGCAGATCGACGCTCCGCTGATCCTACACACCTCGGTAGACAGCTACCGTTTGATCTCGGGCAATTCGACGAGCCTGAACTACCAAGTCTTCAGCTACCTTGAATCTTCGGGGAAAAAGGACCGGCTGGGGGAGCCGCCGCCGATCGCCTTAACGCGAGAGCAACGGGACTTGTACCTACGGCTCCCCGCTGTGGACGCGCGCGTCTGGAATCTCGCGCAAACTGTGGCAGCGAGCGATCCGGCTCCGGACGCAAAGGCTCGGGCGATCGAGACGTACCTGAAGACGACTTATCAATACACACTGGAGCTGCCGCAGGCCGAATCCGCCGACCCGCTAGCGAATTTCCTGTTCAGCCGGAAGAAGGGTCACTGCGAGTACTTCGCATCGTCCATGGCCGTGATGCTGCGGACCATTGGCATTCCCTCCCGCGTGGTGACGGGCTTCCTGGGCGGTATGTATAACCCGATCAGTGGCTGGCAAATCATTCGCGCTTCCGACGCACATAGTTGGGTTGAGGCGTACATTCCTCGCCTGGGCTGGACCACATTCGATCCCACTCCGACGGATACGCATGCGGTGACCCCTTCCATCCTGGGCCGGCTTGGACTTTATATCGACGCCGCAGAGGTTTTCTGGCAGGACTGGGTAATCAATTACAATCTCGACAGTCAGTTGCTGCTGGCGTCGCGTATGGAGCAATCTGGCCGCAGTTTGCGCATGAGCTGGATCGAGGACCTGGAAAGCTCCTGGCCCGAGTGGAAGTCAAAAGCCAGTTCCTTTGGCTCGATCTATGCTTTGCTACTCATTCCCGCAGCCGTGCTGGTGGTGCTGATGTTCGGACACGGCAGCAGCGGACTGTACCGTTTACGCACTTTCCGGCGCATCCGAAGCGTAAAGCGGGGCCAAGTTCACCGCGCGGATGCCACCCTACTCTACGAGCGTATGCTGAGATCGCTGCGGCGGCGGGGCATCGAAAAATCGGCTTCGCTGACACCGTCCGAATTTGCTGGATTGCTGCCTGAACCAGCGCTCTCCAGCATGGTGGCGGATATCACCTGCGCGTACAATGAACTACGTTTCGGCGGCAAGCCGGAGGCCGGGGTGCACATGATGGAAGTGTTAGGACGGTTGGAGCGCCACGAGTCACCGGCCCGTTGAAACCTTTCCGGGAGCCAACCTCACGTCGGTCACCAGGGTGCCTTGCGAACCTTGGGTTTGAGTAGTAACGTCCGCCTCTTGCAGACGCTGCTTGTCCTGAGCAACCGATTTGGCTGCCCTGCTAAATGCGATGGATGCTGGAAGAGGCAGAGGAGTCAGCACCAGCCTCAGGTGTCTTGGCCCGTCCACCTGGAGGGGTGAGTCTGGTATGACCACCTCCCGTTGCGCTGATACGGGCAGCCCGGCGCCTCCAGCAGGAAAGACAGTTCTCCAGCCGCCACCCGCTAGCTGCTCCTGCAGAACGAGAGATCCTGAGACAGGCGCATGCAATAGCAATTGCACTGAATCACCCGCTTGGATTTCGCCGCCCGGCGCCAATGCACCGAATGAGCCGTCGGGTGCGCGCTTAAGAACCGAGTAACCGATCCTGCCGGAGCTCACAGGTGAGGCGCCCATGTATCCCGCTGGAGCCGCGCGGAAGGCCGCCTGGGCAGGAACGCCTGGAGCCTGACCCGCGGATCGTCCATCGGCTAGCCGGTCCAATGTGGGCTGCGGGGCCGGGCTCTGTTGAGACGGGGCAGCTTCCGAAAGTACAGAGACGGAACTGGCGGCCAGCGCCGCCGGGGGCCGTGTGTGCGGTTCGGCCGATTTTCGACGGACCAATCGGCCGGGACTCCCGCCAGGCGGCGAGGCGGCCTGCCCCACCTCAGCGGTAGAGTCTCTCCGGGTGGCGGCAACTTCAAGCTTGAGATCTGTCTTGGCGGGTTTTGAAGCCGTCACGTTAAGCTGATCGGGGCCCCGGCTTCGCCAGTAGGAACACGTAGATTAGGGCAACTGCCGCCAAAGCGCTACCACCCATGCCCCAGCCCCAAGCTGGCAAGAACCAAGCTCTACGGGGCTGCGGAATTGGCTGTTTCAGCGCCCGCTGAATGGCTCGGCGAGAATCCAGATCCTGCAACAGATCCCGTAAAGCCTGCTCGTCCTGGAGCGCATTGAAAAGTTCCTGATCGTTCAGGGCTGCTTCAAAAAGAGCGCTGCGCTCGGAGTCCGTGAGCGTTTGGGTAGCGTAGCCGCCTAGCAGTCTTGCGACGTTTGCATCAATCACGCTGCTTCTCCCAGCTCCCACCCATTAACTGCAGCAACTGCTTGCGGCAACGAAATCCCAAGCGTACACTGTGTTGATCGACCCCGCTCCGAGGATAGCCTGAATCTCGCCGAAATTCTTACCATCCAGTTTCAACGCGAACATCTGCCGGCAACGCTCTCCCAATTG
>JBBSHP010000395.1:0-5173 GCA_038232555.1 Bryobacterales bacterium | reverse complement strand
CGCAGTACCCAAGGAATGAACATTCTATTTATCGGCGATATTTTCGCCTCGCCCGGCCGCAACATTGTAGCGGAGCACCTGCAACGGCTGATTGCGGAGAACAAGATCGATCTGGCCATCGCGAACGCTGAAAACTCGGCGGGCGGCTATGGGATTACGCCGCTGATTGCGGAAGAGTTGTTCGGCCTGGGATTGGACGTGCTCACCAGCGGCAATCACATCTGGGACAAGAAGGAGATCTTCGATTACCTGCCCCGCCAGCCCCGCTTGCTGCGGCCAGCCAACTACATCGAAGAACTGCCAGGAGAAGGGCTGCTGGTGCGCAAAGCCAGGAATGGTGTTGAAGTTGCGATCTTGAACCTGCAAGGCCGGGTGCATATGCCGGCGACGGAATGTCCCTTCCGCAAAGCCGATCAACTGCTGCAGAGCATTAATCCTGCCGTGAAGGTGCGCTTCGTCGATTTCCACGCGGAACTGACCAGCGAGAAAATGGCCATGGGCTGGCACCTGAACGGCAAAGTTTCCGCCATGATCGGCACCCACACGCACGTACCGACGGCGGATGAGCGCATCCTTTCAGAAGGCACCGCGTATCAGACCGATGCCGGGATGACGGGAGCGTATGATTCCGTGATCGGCTCAGATAAGAATTTGGCGCTGCGCCGTTTTCTTACGGCTCTACCCGTGCGGCTGGATTCGGCGAAAGGGGGTGCGGAGCTGCATGCGGTGATTGTCACGGTCGCCGAGGCTACGGGCCGCGCCACCGCTATCCGCAGGATCTGCGCCCGTTAGTTTCCAGGCAACCAAATCACCGTTGAAATAGGTGGTATACAGAGTGCCGTCGGCCACCACTGGCTGGCTATACAACACGACGTAAACGCCGTCGTCCCACAAGTACGCGCCGCTGGCTGCGTCGAACGCGACCGCTCCAGCGGTGGACGAAACGAAGACCAGGCCATTCGCCAGGGTCACGGGCGCGATTATCGTGCCGACCAACTCCTGACTCCAGACCGTCTGCCCCGTCTGGGCGTTTATCGCGTAGAGCGAACCGTTGCTGAAACTTTCGGGATCGGAAGCTCCGGCTCCCACATACAAGTACGTGCCGTCAAAGGCGGGGGTGGAGAGTGCGCCGCAGCCACACTCCGGGCAGATGCACGATAATGCCAACGGCACCGTATAGCGAAGCGACAAATCGCCTGCATTTAAGACATAGAGGAGGCCGTCCTTCCCGGTTGCCGCGACCAGCCGGCTTCCGTCCGCAGTCGAAAACACGGTCGGGGAGGAGCCCCATTCGATATCATGCTCCAGTGAATTCGTGGGGAGGAAAAAGTACGCTTTGTTTTGCAGTGTAGTGGCGTCGAGCGCCAGCAGAGTGCCGCCCCAGAGACCTGTCTTCACATTCTGCTCGCCGGTCCCTGTAGTTACGAATACGGTCCCGGTGGTTTGGTCAACGGCGGGCGTGGACCAGACTCCCGCTCCCGTCTCCTCTTTGGGAGCCAGATAGCGAATGATAGGACTGGCCGGCCGGGCGAGATCGATCCGGGCCAATCCTCCTCGCACCAGGGGACAATCGCCCAGCGAAGCGATTCCGATGTACAGGGAGTTGCCGGACACCGTAATTGAGGACCATAGATAGGACCCCGAAGCGGGGTCGGCGAGCGGCACTCGCCAGACAACATCACCCGAGGTGCGGTCCAGCGCGTAGATGGCGGAGTCGCCGCCTCCGACGTAGACGATGTTCCCCACCACAACCGCTTGCGAGCTCATACCGATTGCGGGCTGGCATCCGGGCGACTCAGGATCGGCCGCTTTACCGACTCCCTGACGCCAAAGCACCGCTCCATCATTGGCCCGGACCGCATAGAAGTGGCCGGCCCAATCGCCAAAGTAAAGCACCCCGTTTACCAGCGTTACGCCGGCGGCCAGTTTTGTTCCTAGGGACAGCGTCAAACTCTGACCCAGCCGGAGGACGTTGTCCATACCGATCTCCGACTCGGCCGTATTCCGACTGGTGTGTTCCGGATCGTGTAAGTACATACGCCAGTCTTCGGCGTACGCAGCGATCACCAGGGCCAAAAAGGCACCTACCAGCCGCACGCAGTGAGTGATCCGAGGAAGGTGCATCCGATACACGATGTTCGCACAGGCTATTCGTTCTAACGTGGTTTCCGGGTACGCGCAGGCTCAGGATCGCCTAAAAGAACTGATGCGCAATTACCGTAAGGCGCAGGGAACGATGGCGGAAGCGTTTGGCCCCCGAGTGGTACCGGCATGACGTGCTCTAGCGGATGTGGAGCCATCGCCGTGTGGCGGAGGAACACTGCCGGGATCTAAGCGCCAACACACGCGCAATTGTGGAAGGGTACTGCGCGGGCGTGAATCGCTACATCGACGAGCATCCGAAAGGAACTGCCGGGGTGGGGCTCCAAGATCGAGCCGTGGCAAGTGATCGCGTATAGCCGTTTCACAATATGGAGCTGGCATCAAGGCGATGCGGCTGCGGACCTGAAACGAGGCGGGATTGAGCCTGACCCGATTCCCTACCTGGGGTCCAACCAGATGCTGATCGCGAGCAGCCGGACCGCAGCGCAAGCGCCGATCGCGATCATCGATCCGCACCTGAGCTGGTATGGCGAGACTCGCTATTACGAAATGCGCGTGTATGGCCGCGATCTGGCGTATTCAGGCGGGACGAGGCTGGGGCTTCCCTTTCCCACCCTGGGACACAGCCTGGCCTCAGAAAGACGGAAAGGCTGATTCGATGGCGATCCCGTATGCGACCGAATTTCGACTTCTGGAACAGGCTTGGGCGATGACCACGGCGAAGAACCTTGCCGAGATGCGGAAGGCGCTGGAGATGCGGCAGTACATGTCGCAGAACATCATGGTGGGAACGGTTGATGGAGACATTTTTTATTTGGGAACGGGCGCGTGCCGGTGCGCCCCAAGGGCTGCGATCCATCGAAGCCGCAGAAGGGGAGTGGTGAATGCGAGTGGCTGGGCATCCATCCGATCGACGATCTGGTACAGCGCGCCGCGATTACAGTGGGGCAACTAGCCGCCGCACGGAACCTGAGTTTAGAGGATGCCGTTTGGACTGGCGTTTTCACCTCAGGTTTACCATGCGGAATTGTGGCGACAGCGCATACAGAGAGTTGGGGTAGACAGTGCTTTCGCCAAGCTGACGCTGGGATGGAACGGGCGCACGGAGGCTGGCTCCCGCGCGGCACCGGCTGCTGCGGAAGTCCGGCTGAAGGCGGAGTTCGCGCCGGATGCGGTTTACGGGACCTACTTCCGGGTGGGCCGGGAAGGCTCCGGGCGCACGTTCCCGGTCAGCGGGGGGACGCTTCGCGAGGCTGGTATGTCCACGCCCCGGGCCATCAATTTCAAAAAAATCGGAAATGAAATGGCAGGGCAGGGCGGGCAGACTTCCACGCAAATCGTGTTGCTGAAGAAACCGATTCCGGAGTCGTTCATGATCCTTCCGCTCGGGCAGGATTCACGGCACTTTGACGACCAGGCTGAAAAGTTGTTCAGCAAGTCCAAGGCGAAGTCAACGTACTTCATGAACCGCAAAGAACTGCAGAAACACGTGGCGGAGCGGAAGGAGTTGAGCTTCTAGGCTGATAGGCGGAGCGGGGCGCGGTCGGTTAAGATAGTGAACGGAGGAATGGCCGAGTGGTTGAAGGCGGCGGTCTTGAAAACCGTTAGCGGGGTAACTCGCTCGGGGGTTCGAATCCCTCTTCCTCCGCCAAACTATCTGTTTAGCATTTAGAGCTATTATTGGCCTTTACTGTGGCAGGAGTGCAGCGGATCGTGGCTTGGATGATCCAAGTCTTGAGGAGGACGGCTGCTGTTCGAGAATAAGTCAAGTCGGCCTTCGCCGGACGGCTACGACGAACCAGGGGAACACGGCGGTGAAAACGTAAAAGTTGATGAAATAAGGGGCCAGTCCGAAAACCAGGCCGATCAGTATCGCAACTCCCCTGTCGAAGCCTTTGATCAAAGCGCCAAGATGTTAGCGTAGACCCATAGTATGAAATGCATGATTATCGCCGCCAAAAACGGACCGTCGCGAAATCCGCGGGAGGCGGCAGCACACCCTTGCCAGTACGATGCCCCAATCATGCGAGGGGGCCCCCATGGACTCCCTCCGCGACGACGGGCACAATATCATCTCTCTAGAACCAAGAACACTAAGCCCGCCAATAACCGGCCCGGACAGCCCCGCTCCAATCCACGTTTCAATTCGCCATTTTCTTTTGGTCCCCTATCGCACCGCCACCGTAGCCGTCGCCGGCCCAAGCAAATCGCCGATGGCGATTGCCACCGTGGCGGATTGGCCCGCAGGCACCTTGTCCGGGATTCTTACCTCAATCTCCATCAAACCAGCGAAAAAGCCTGCCGGAACCGTTATCCGGGAAACTTCCGCGACGAAGCCGCCGATCAGGACCACGACAGGCATCGCGGGTTTCACGGACGCATTGACGGCGAATTGTCCGTCAACGCCGGCCGGCACTGTCTGTCCCAACCCGGTGGCGTAGAGCCGGATGACTGAGCCTTTAGCCGCCGGATTCGACTGCGAATTGAGCGAGCCATCCGCGTTCGCGACAATCGCCTGAGCCTTGCCCGAACCGGTGGTCGTGAAAACCGCGGGCGCGCTATCGACAACCGAAACCGTGGTTGCCATAGTCGCCTTTCCGTTGTACTCCACCTGTACGCTGGTGCTCTGCTTACCGGCCACGGCGAAGGGAACTACCGCGTTGATCTGGTTGGCCTGCGCGTAAAGCACCGGCGCTGGCTGGCCGTCGAAGAGGATTCGCGTACCCGCCAGCGAAGTTGCGATCCTGCCGCCGGAATCCATCTGAAAGAACGTTCCCTGCGTAGGTCCGATGCCAACACCGAACACGGTGATCACTTCCCCTGGTGCCACCGCCCCCCCTAGAAAGCTGGCCGAGTTTGTGATACCGGCAGCCGAAGTGCATGGCACGGCTTGGCCCGCGCATGGCTCAGCAACCCGAATGAGTCCCGTGTCGCCGAGGAATTTTTGCGGGCCCAGCGGACTGAAGAACTCGTAAACTCCGGTGTCAGGTGGCGCCTGAAAAACGAAGTAGGCGTCTTCCCGGGGCTTGACGGGTCCCTTGAGGCCGAAAGGTCCCTTAGGTCCCATGAT
>JBBSHP010000394.1:0-5181 GCA_038232555.1 Bryobacterales bacterium | reverse complement strand
CGCTTGGAACAGTTTGCGAAGCTGCAGAAACCGCCGGTAATCAAGTTTAAGGATCTGGAAGCGGCAGTTTCCTCTACGATCCGTTTCAACACGCTCCCCATGAAAGTCCGGGCGGACTTTGTGCGGGTGACGGACTCCACGATCCTGTGCCCGATCACCATTCAGTTCGAGCGCAAAGACCTGCAGTTCCAGCAGAAAGACAACATCTCCAAAGCGGCGATCAATATCTATGCCCGCATTACTTCTCTCTCCCGGCGGGTTGTGAACGTCTTTGAAGACGTGGTGACTACAGAAGTCCCCACCGATCTATTAGGCAAAGCCGTCAATGGTTCGTCGATTTATCAGAAATCGGTTCCGCTGGCGCCTGGGATGTACCGCCTGAACGTGGTGGCTAAAGACGTTATCGGTGGCAATATGACCAGCTATGAGATGGCTCTGAATGTTCCGCATTTCTCGGAGGAGAAGCTGGCATCCAGCAGCCTGATCCTGGCGGATATGATCGAGAAGGTTCCTACCAAGAGCATCGGCACCGGGCAGTTCGTGATTGGGGATACCAAGGTGCGGCCACGCTTGAACGACACTTTCGGGAAGGAGGAGAAGTTGGGCATCTACGCGCAGTTCTACAACTTTACGCCGGATGAGAAAACCAAGAAACCCAGCGGCTCCATCCAGTATCAAATTATTAAGAGCGGATCCACGCAGGCCGTTCTGGATTACACCGAAGACATCGGTACGATAAAAGAGGCATCGGCGCAGCAGGTAACGGTAGAGAAACTTCTTCCCCTGGCGGCTCTGGAGCCCGGGCAGTATACCCTCAAAATGAAGGTAACGGATAAGGCTTCCAACCAAGCTCTGAATCCGTCGGCTGCATTTACGGTAAAGTAGAGGATAGGCGTCGGCCGGTTAACGACGACGCTCGGCAGGGCACATGGCTAAATATAAGCCAAACTTCGGGACGGCTGTTCTATGCGCCATCGCCGCTCTATCCCCGTCTGCTACTTGCGCTACGTCGGCCAAGCTCACCGGCAGCATCGCAGGGTTCGTCCGGGACAGCGCTGGAGTTCCCCAAATGGGAGCTACGGTGCTCCTCATGAATCGCTATGAGCGTATCGTGCAGCGCTCGTTGACCAACGCCAAGGGTGTTTTCGGGTTTGACGCCCTGATTCCCGACTTCTATTCCGTGCACGTCAACCTGGCCAGCTTCGTTCCTGCTATGAAGCAGAAAATAGCGGTTCAACCGGGCATGCAGAGCCTGCTCTACATCAACATGGCGGGCCTGTTCAGTTCAATTGAACTAGTCTATGCGGCTCCCGGGCAAGGGGCCTTGATGAGCGATGATTGGCGTTGGACTCTGAAGACCGCCACCGCGACCCGCCCGGTGCTGCGCGTCCTATCGGAGGCCAGCCTGTCGAATCCTGAAGCGCGGCCGAAGATCTCCGGGGCGATCTTCTCCGAAACGCGAGGAATGCTCAAAGTGAGCGCTGGCGACGGTAGCGGTTCGGGCGACTTCAGCACACAGGCGGACTTGGGCACAGCCTTCGCGCTGGCAACTTCGCTGTTTGGCCGCAATGAACTTCAGTTCAGCGGGACCGTAGCGCATACGGCTCGGGTGGGTCCTCCTGCCACCGCATTCCGGACCAGTTACAGCCGGGGTGGGACGGGGCCGGAACTTGCTTTGTCGATGCGGCAGGTCTTTCTTCCCTCGCGCGCAGGGCTAGCGCTGTTGGCAGGGAATGGGGCGTTGGGCCAGGGAGATGGCGTTCCGACGCTCCGAACACTGTCTGCTTCCATGATCGACCGCGTTCAGGTTACCGAAGACATAAGGCTGGAATACGGGATATCACTCGACTCGGTCTCATTCTTCGATCGATTGAATTATTTCAGCCCCTTCGCCCGTCTCACCTACGATTTAGGGGGGTTCGGAACCGTCCGGGCAGCCTACAGCTCGGGCGCACCCCCGGCGGAACTTTTCGGGCAAGCGACCGACAAAGAGACAGTGCAGCGGAAAGATCTGATGACTTTCTCCATGGTTCCCATCGTCTCGTTGCACGACGGCCGCGCCGCGGTCCAGCGCATTCAAAATCTCGAGATCGCTTACGAGAAGAAGGCCGGGACTCGAACCTTTGACGTGACCGGATATCGCGAGATCGTCTCCAATGGAGCCTTGACACTGTCCGGACCCGATGATCTTTTGCCGGCGGGGGACGTACTTCCCGATATCTCATCGCGCAGCGGCATTTTCAATATCGGCTCATACCAGCGCTACGGGTATGCGGCTTCGGTGACCCAGCGCGTCGGCAGTAATGTGGAACTGAGCGCCGCCTACGGCCGAGGGGGTGCATTCACGGCCGGGACTGAGCCGCTGCATAGCGGGACTGCGGAAGATTTGCGAACCAAAATCCACGGCACCCAGCGAAATTGGGCAGAGATTCGCGCCTCTGCAGTTGCCCCGGTGATGGGAACTCGGGTATCCAGCAGTTACCAGTGGATGGACTATTCCACCGTAATGCCCAGCCACTTGTACCTGACGCAGAGCGCCTATCCCGAAGCGGGTTGGAACGTCCGTATCCGCCAGCCGCTGCCGTCGATTCCCGGCATGGTTGGACGCTTGGAGGCGAGCGCCGATCTGCGCAACCTGCTGGCACAAGGGTATCTCCCGTTTTCGGCTGGCGACGGCAGGCGATTGCTGCTGGTCCAGTCCCCCCGGGCCCTGCGCGGCGGCTTAAGTTTTATTTTCTAATCGCGCCGCCAGCCGAAACCCGCTACTCGGGAACATACTGCCGGAGATAACGGTGCGCCATTCGAAATCCCATTTTGTAATCTTCGCTGAAGTCCGGTCCGGGGCGATTCGGCGATCCGTACAGTGGGTCTTCGTGCTCGATGCTCATCGCGCCCTGATATCCGCGGTCTTGCAAAACGGTGAAGAACGCCGCCCAGTCGATGGAGCCTAAGCCCGGCAGCCGATAGCGCCACCAGGAAGTGCGATCTACGGGATTGATTCCGCCGTGCCTCAGCGCCGGCCACCGAATTTCCGTATCTTTGAGATGAACATCGTAGATCCTATCCGCAAAGTCGCGCGCTGTCTGAATGGGGTCCATCATCTGCCACACCAGGTGCGAAGGATCGTACTGTAGGCCCACGTAAGGCGTGTTTCCGAAGGCGTTGAATAACGCTTCGAATCCGGCCGGACTGATCGCCAGATTGGCGCCCCCGGGATAAGGCTCCCACAGTATCCTCACGTGGTTCTTCTCGCATGCCGGAAAATACTTTTCGGTGTAGACGCGGACGATGTCGTCCACCTGTTGCTTAAATGGTTTCCTCGGATCGGGATCCTTTCCGGAGGAAGTTCCAATGTAAGGGATGCCGAGCTGGCCGGCAACGCCGATCAGCTTAACAAAATAATCCGTATCGCGGGCCCGTTTTTCCGGGTCGGGATCAATATGGTTCTGCGAAGCTTGGAAAGCGGAAGCTGAGATCCCCGCCTGGCTTAAAGTATTCTTTACTTTTTCGATTTGCTCGGGCGTGACCTTGGTGGCATCCAGCGTCGAATTGCGGGTGCCGGCCAGGATCATGTTGGTGAAGCCTTCCTGCTTGGTAAATTGGACGTTGGCTTCCGTAAAGGGCCCCAGTACGCCGAGCTTGGGTTTCCATTCTTTACGCTCGGGGCGTTGCGCCTGAGCGGCGGCAAGAGCAATCGAACCAACCAAGGTACGTCTCGTCATGCCATCCAGAGTAGCGTAGTCGCCAGCCAGCTTACCCGGGCGATCCCTGGCAGTACAATGTTTGCATGATCCAACCGCGATGGAGTTCCACTTTCCTCTATTTAGCCGGTGTACTGAATTGTTTCGCCCAGGAAGATGTTGCTACCACGACGCCCATCAAGAACCTGATAGTCATTTTTCAGGAGAACGTGTCATTCGATCACTACTTCGCCACCTATCCGGCCGCGCGGAATCCGGAAGGGCAGCCTCCGTTCGTAGCGCGTCAGGATGTCTTAACCCCCGGCGTGAATGGCCTGTCGGGACCATTGTTAACGCGAAATCCCAATAGCGCCGCTCCTTTTCGCCTGGACCGTTCGCAGGCGGTCACGTGCAGCCAGAGTCACGATTACACTCGCGAGCAAAAGGCGTACAACAGTGGATTAATGGATAAGTTCATCGAGTTCACCAGTGTCGCGAGCGCCAGTTGCGACAATGGCCTGGGCCCGAAGCTGGTAATGGGCTACTACGACGGCAACACCGTCACCGCTCTCTGGAACTACGCTCAGAATTTCGCCATGAGCGATAACTTCTTCGCCAGCACCTACGGTCCTTCCACTCCAGGCGCTCTGAACGTCATTTCCGGGCAGACTCATGGCGCCAGGATCGTTCGCGACACCGGAAACGCTGCCCAGCAGGTCGTCCAGGACAGCGTGATTGCCGACATTCGACCGGCTTTTGACGATTGCGTTGCCACCAATCTCAGCACCGCGGCCATGTCGGGCAGGAATATTGGCGACCTGTTAAACGATCGCGGGATCACGTGGGGCTGGTTTCAGGGCGGTTTTAAGCCGACCTCGCGCAATGCGGACGGCACTGCGGTCTGCGCAGCCAGCGATACGAACATCGCGGGCGCCAGAATTACGGATTACGTGCCGCACCACCAGCCGTTTCAGTACTATGAATCCACCGCGAACCAGCATCACTTGCCGCCCTCTTCGACCGGGATGATCGGCCGCACCGATCAGGCCAACCATCAATATGATATGCAGGACTTTTGGGCTGCGGCCTTCTCCGGCAACCTGCCAGCGGTGAGTTTCCTGAAAGCACAAGCGTTCCAGGATGGCCACGCTTCCAACTCCAATCCGTTGGACGAGCAGGATTTCATCGTCCGGGCCTTGAATGCTCTTCAAAACTTGAAGCAGTGGGATCGCACAGCGGTCATCATCACGTATGACGACTCAGATGGCTGGTATGACCACGTCATGCCGCCGGTTGTCAGCCGCTCGGCAACTTCGGCAGATGGGCTAACTGGTCCGGGCCTGTGCGGAGGATCCATTGATGGTTGGTATGCCGGGCGGTGTGGCTACGGTCCACGGCTCCCGTTTCTTCTGATCTCGCCCTGGTCGCGGTCGAATGCAGTGGACCACACCACCATCGACCACGCCTCCGTGGTCCGCTTCATCGAAGACAATTGGGGTCT
>JBBSHP010000393.1:0-5188 GCA_038232555.1 Bryobacterales bacterium | reverse complement strand
GTATCTCAGCGATTCGGAGCTGCTTGACCGGGTGGGCGAATTTCAGTCCTTCAACTTCCACGTGGCCGGCTCGGGTCAGATCCTTTTGATGCTGTCCGTGTCCGCGGCGGGAGGCGTGCTCGCGCTGACGCAGAAGAAGGTGGGCCACTTCCTGCTGGCGGTGGTGATGCTCGGCGCTGCTTTACGGTCGGCGCGCGGGCTGCCGCTGGCTGCGCTTACCCTGCTTCCGATTGCGAATGGGGCCATCACGGATGCGTTGCGCAAAGCGCGCGATCTGCGGCCCGCCCTGCGGCGCAGTTTGCAACAGTTTCTGGCCTATTCGGATCGACTGCGTCTGCTGGACGCGCGGCATTCCGGCTGGGCCATTGCACCCGTGTTTGCGCTGATTGCTTTCGGCTGGCTGCAGGTGCCGCTGATTGCTTCGCGCACCGGTTTTTCTCCCACTGAGTTTCCGGTTTACGCGGCGGTAGAGCTGAGTCTGCTGCCCCCTGCGGCCCGGCTGCTGGCTCCCGATAAGTACGGCGGATATTTGATTTACCGCTTCGCAGGCGCGCGGAAGGTGTTCATCGATGGCCGAAGCGACTTCTATGGCAGCCGTTTCATGACACAATACATCAAGCTGGTGGAAGTCCGGCCAGGTTGGCAGGAGTTGGCGGCCCGTTGGGGATTCACGCACGCGCTGCTGCCGGTGGAGTACTCGCTCATCCCGGCCTTGGAACACACCGGGTGGAAAGTGTTGTTCCGCGATGAAGTGGCCGTGTTGCTGCAAGCCCCGCAACCATCGCTGAGGGAGCCACGACCGTCTGGGAGCGGTCAATAGCATGGACCGAAAGAAAGCATTGATCATTTTCGCGGGGGCCTGGGTTTCCGCGGCGCTACTCACCTGGTTTCTGTGGGCTTCGACCAAGGCGCCGAAAACCGAGAAGAGCGTTGCGTGTGTGGCGGTAACGCGCGACTTGCCGGCCGGCACGCGATTGAAGAAGTCCGATATCCGGTTGATCCATGTGCCCGAAAAAACTCTTCCGAAAACCGCGGTGCTGGATGAAGCGTCGGCACTGGATCGCGTGCTGCTGTTTCCGGTGAACACGAATGAGACGCTGACGAACGCCAAGCTGACCAGCAGTTCCCGCGCGGAAGGGTTAGCGGCGACGATCGATCCCGGCAAGCGCGCCATCTCGGTGCAGATCAACGATGCGAGTGGAGTGGCCGGATTGATTCAGCCCCGCTCTCATGTGGATGTGCTTTTCACCCGGCCCGGCTCCATGGCGGAAGCGCTGACCAGTACCATCCTGGAAGACATCGTGGTGCTTTCGATCGGGCGGGCTACCGAAGTTGCGCAGAATGCGAGCCTGGATCCGAAAGCTTCTCAACCCGCTAATCGCGCGGTCACGCTGCTGGTTACCCCAGAGGAAGCGCGCAAGATTGAACTGGCTAAGAACCAGGGCAAGGTAGGGCTCTCGCTGCGGAACCCGCTGGACCATTCCGAGGCTGATCAACGCGGCCCGACGCGGGCGGAAGCACTGGATTTTAACCCCGAAGGTTTCCGGCGGCGTCCGGTGAATGCTCCGAACGTTCAGGATCCCAAAGTGTGGGCGAATTTAACTGGCGCAAAGCCGAAGGAAGAAAAGAAAGAGCCGCCCGCGCCGAGGCTGGTGGTGGATGTGTTCCGCGGCGATAAGCATGTGCAGGAAATCTTTCAATGAGGTTGAGGGCCAAACTGTTTGTATTGGCCGCCGCTGCGCTGATTGGCGCGTGTGCGGAAACCAGCGACAACATTCATAAGGCGCTCACGGTGGTTATCGGCAAAGGCGAGCTGCTTGAGTTTACGAACGACGTCCAGCGTGTAGCCGTGTCGGAGCCGAAAATTGCGGACGCCATCGTGGTCTCGCCGCGCGAGGTGATGGTGAATGCGAAAGGCCTGGGGAAGACGACCGTGGTGGTGTGGGAGACCGGCGTCGGAGCGGTTCGCTACGACGTAAATGTGGTATTCGACACTAGTGACATCGAGGCGCTCCGCAAAGAGCTGCGCGGCATGGCTGGATCGGATGTGACGGTGAGCGGCAGTTCGGAATCGCTGGTGCTGAGCGGCTCAGCCCCCAGTGCGGACGTCAGCAAACACGTACAGGCTTTGGCTGCCACTCACGCCAAAACGGTGGTGAATCTTTTGCAGACGCCTACTCCGGCCGAACCGCGTCAGATTATGCTGCAGGTGAAGTTTGCCAGTGTCGACCGCTCGCGCCTGGCGGAACTCGGCTTCAACCTGTTTAGCCGCAATCCTGCCGGCATTGGCGAAATCAGCACGCAGCAGTTTCAGCAGCCGCGCTTCAGCCAGTTGCAGTTTCAAAACCAGGATTTCTCGAACACCACCGTCAACTTCGCGGACATCCTGAACCTGTTCCTGTTCCGCACCGATCTGAATATCGGCGCAACCATTCGAGCCATGCAGAGCCGCAATGTACTGCAGATTTTAGCGGAGCCCAATCTGATTACGGTCGAGGGCAAAACCGCCAGCTTCCTCGCCGGCGGTCAGTTTCCGTTTCCAACGCTGACATCCACTACCACTGGCGGCGCGACGGCTCCGGTGATTACGGTGCAGTTCAAACCGTTCGGGGTCCAGCTTGATTTCACGCCCACTATTACTGCGACGGGGGCCATCCACCTGAAGGTCAGCCCGGAAGTGAGTTCGCTGGATTTCACGAATTCGGTGCAGTTGCAGGGCTTCCTGATACCGGCACTGACGACGCGGCGCGCTGAGACGGAAGTGATCCTGAAGGATGGCGAAAGTTTTGCGATTGCCGGCCTGATTGACAATCGCGTGACGCAGGTTTTGAACAAGGTGCGGGGGGTGGGCGACATCCCGATACTCGGGCAATTGTTCCGCAGCCGCTCGACGCAGAAGACCACCGATGAGCTGGTGGTGTTGATCACGCCGCATTTCGTGCGGCCCATGTCGGTGGAAGAGCAGGCCAAGCTGCCGGCCATCGAAGTGCCGTTCCTGCCGACCGTCGAGCAGGAAAAAGCGAAGAAGAACAAGAAAAAGAAAGGGGCGCAGGATCCCCAGTTTGTAGGACCTCGTGGACACCAGGAAGCTCCCAAACCGTAGAGCGCCCGCGACAGGATGCCGCGCTTCTGAAAGTGGAGTCACCACGATTCAGTTGCTGGTGATCCTGGTGCCGGTGCTGTTCGGCTTTATCGGGTTTGCGGTCGATCTCGGCCAGCTCTACTTGATTCGGGGTGAGCTGAAGACAGCAGCGAGTTCGATGGCTCTGGCTGCCGCCCAGAAGCTGATCGGAACCGAACAGGGGATTACGGACGCCACCAACGCGTCGCACCTGGCCATCGACGATTCCAGCGGCTTTGCGAATAAGTACAACTTCGGCGGTCTCGCGATCGGGCAGGCCAACGGCTTCCTGTCGAGCACCGCGGCTGATCCGAGTTTTTTCAACACGCTGCAGGATGCGCTGAACGGCTCGGATTCCGGAGGGGGCAGCACTGCCTCGCGGCACGCACGGGTGACCATCACAGCAGACGCTCCGCTAACATTCTGGCGGTTCCTGCCGATCGCATCGGACGGCAAAGTCACGGTAGCGGCAGCGGCTGTGGCGGGCATCAGCGCTCCTTTATGCACGGCTTGCGGGATCGAGAATTTTGCGGTGGCGGCCATCAATGCGAGCGATGCAATCGACTTCGGCTTTGTGGCCGACAGTAAATACACGCTCGGATATAGCTGCAACGGCGTCCCCGTACCATCGGGACTGGCCGGCGCCCCGGCCCGACTCCCCTACGTTCTCTTAAACCGGTTGAGCTCCAGCACTGCAGTATTCACGGATGAAAACTCGCAGCAGTTCCGAATCGGCGGCAACGGGCTGCCCGCAAATACGGACAGCACGCAGGCTTGCTTCATGATCAACAACGCCGAGACAATCTGGGCCAATGCCATTCCCGCCGCTTGCGCTGTGAATCGCGTGGCGTCGCTGGTAACGTCGGGAGTGTGTGGATTGACATCCCGATTTGAGGTGACTCCGCCGACCGCTTGTCAGGGCATTCCCGATATTGAAACTTTGAGCGGGCTCTATAACCCGGACTCCGACATTTCGAGCATCGATACTTACGCGTCCTACAGCGGGAACGGACGGCGCGTCATTACCATTCCGATTGTGGATGTGCTGAATCCTTTAGGGAGCATGACGGTGCTTGGGTTCCGGCAGTTTCTGGTGGAGCCCGATCCCAGCGGCGTGGATGTGAATCCCGCCGATACGAACGGCCGCTTCATCGTGCTGTATGTGGGAAGTTCAGTTCCCATGAAACAGGGGCGCATCGAGGGCTGCCAGATCTCAGCCGGGCCGGGCAAGGTGGTGCTCCATCAATAAGCCACGACAACGCGGCACAGCGGCTCTGGAGACAGCTTTACTGCTGCCCGTGCTCATCCTGTTGCTGATGGGCACGCTCGAAATTGGCCGTATCGCGTACACATACTACGCGGTGCAGAAGGTGTTGTATGGACTGGCTCGCACGCTGAGTACGCAGCAGGGCGTCAATTTTTGCGACAACGGGGATTCGAATGTGTCCGCCGCAAAAGAATTCGCGCTCACCGGCACGGGCGATGGAAGCGCGGCACCGTTGATCGGCGACCTGGCTGCGGACCAGATCAGCGTGCGACTGGAGCAAGTGGACCCCAACACCGGAGCGTTGAACGAATGCGCCTGCGCGGTGCCAGGGTGCGATACCGCGAACGGCGGGACCGCTCCGGACTTCATCGTGGTCTCGCTACCAAACGGATACCCGATCACCCCGCACATTCCACTGCTGCCAATGGATCCGATCCCGCTCAGACCGGTAGTGCGGGTACCGTACGGGGGCACCTGATGATTCATTGTGGGGCAGGCATTCCTGCCTGCCTTGGTCTGGAGAATAATCTCTTCCCATTCGGGCGTATATGGCCGTTGGAGAATAATTGGCACCGGCGCGTACATCAAAGCGTGAACTGGTACGAGCGCAAGTTGCCGCATTGGCATCCGGAAGAAGCTAGCATTTTCTTAACATGGATGCTCAAGGGTGCTAGCCCGCTCCACTGCAAGACCTCTCCCTTCATAGAAGAAGACGCTAAACTCGACCGAGGCGACTCCGGCCCAATGTGGCTTAAGGATGCACGTTGCGCAAAGATCGTTGCTGATGCGATTGAGTATGG
>JBBSHP010000392.1:0-5201 GCA_038232555.1 Bryobacterales bacterium | reverse complement strand
CTCCCGCGTGACACCTTCTCGAGCGGAGTCACCGCTTGTTCCGAATCACCCGGCATCATCTCAAGAAACAGGTCAAGATTGCTGCGAAGGACGATATTTGGCACGAGGCGATGCCTTGGTGGAGGGCAGATGCCTTCCACCAGGAATTGATATATCGCATCGAACGCCATTCTGCCCTGCGCTCTCGGTCGTTGATAGACTGTCGCCAGAACCTTCCCACTGCGAATAAGAGGTGCGAGGGCAGGGAACAGGTCCGTGGTGATAACGGCCGTTTGGCCACCCAGGCCGGCGTCTTCGATGGCCCGCACGACAGGAATCGAATTCGATGTGCTCACATAGACAGCCGCGGCCGGGTTTTGGTCCAACGCTTCTCGCGTCAGCTGGTAGGCTTGGTCGGCATCGTCGTGTGCCTGCACAACCGCTGCAATATGCAAAGGACTCCGGATCGTGCCGAGAAAATCACGAAAGCCCCGTAACTTTTCCGCGTGGTCGAAGGTACTGAGATCCCCGGTGATGAACAGAGCGGAAGCCTTCCCCTGCACAAAGCGTGTGAGTAATTCGGCTACCAAAGCGCCGCTTGTGTACGCATCGGTCGAAATGGAAGTCAAGCGTTTGGTGCCCGGGGCGTCCGTCGCTACACAAACCACGGGAATATTAGCACTGGCCGCTTTGCGTATCCAAGGCTTTAAATCGGCTGGATGGCCGGGAGCGAGGATGATCCCGTTTGTGTTTGCCTCCAGCGCTTCAGCAAATAGCTCCACATCGTGTTCACCCAGCCGCGGGTAGGTGCGACACTGAATTTCGATGGAGGACTGGAACGGCCGGGCTGCCTCTTGAATTCCTTCTCGCACAGCATCAAAAAAGGATGCGATCGCAGCCGGCAGATGCACCGAGACATGCAACTTCCGGTTCAATTTCAAATGGCGAGCGGCAAAGTTTGGGCGGTAGCCCATGGTCTGAGCCATTTTCAGAACACGGGCTTGCGTCATCGGGTTAATTCCGGCTCTTTGATGCAATGCTCGATCGACGGTTCCGATCGAAACGCCCAACGCGTTGGCGATATCCTTTATACCAGCGGGCTTTTTGGCTGCGCGCTCGTCGCGAGATTGGTCCATCCCTATGCTCTCGGTTCCATTGTATTTTGTTCCGTGGAACACCGTCCGCAGCCTCTTTCTGCGTGGTTAACTTCTTCTTGGCCTTTCTCAGGCTCACCAGCCAGTCTCGATCGGCTTGGTCATTCAATAGAAATCCTTCCTGCACCTGCCCAGCCTGACGGCTGTCACTAGGACATTTCTACTTTGCTCAAATAGGACATTATCCTTTTGCGGCGACATTTGCACCGTGTACGTTGACGCTCGGGCTTTCCTGTGATATAGTTTCGACTCAGTAAGCGGAGTTTTGCCTGGCCAGCTTTCGCGATCCGTCGCTCAGGCAGGTGATATGTGAAAAGGAGCCTCGTACGCATATGTTCTTCACACGATTTTGCAAGCCAATCTTATTTGCGTTGACTTTTGTCTGTCTGCCACTCAGTCTCAAGTCCCAAGTTGATACGGGCACAATACTCGGTACTGTGCATGACAACACGGGAGCGGTGATCCCGGGTGTAGCTGTGACAATACGTAACGCAGGCACCTCATTTACACAGAGCACGAAAACCTCGAGCACTGGATCGTACGTATTTACGCCATTACGCATCGGCAAATACACAGTGGAGGTTGAGAGTCCTGGATTTAAAAAGGAACTCCGTACAGGACTGGAACTGAATATTCAGCAGCAACTCGTCGCGGATTTTAGTCTTTCCGTTGGCGACGTCTCGACCCAAGTGGAGGTCACGGCCACGGCGCCGATTCTCCAAACCGAAAACGGTTCCGTGGGACAAGTAATTGAAACTCAGAGCATCAATGACCTCCCACTGAATGGCCGCAACTACACTTTTCTGGCGCGACTGGTGCCGGGAGCTACTATTGGCCAGCAGGAAGGACGTGGGCTGAACGCGAACGGATGGTTTACGGCGAATGGAACGCGGCCGGCTCAGAACAACTACATGTTGGACGGAATTGACAATAATACCAACAATGTCGACTTCCTGAGCGGCGCGGCGTACGTGCTAAAACCCCCCATCGACGCCATTAGTGAGTTCAAGCTGCAGACTAATTCGTTCAGTGCCGAGTTCGGACGGGCGGGTGGAGCTGTCCTGAATGCAACGCTGAAATCCGGCACGAACCAGTTCCACGGCAGCCTCTGGGAGTTTCTTCGGAACGACAAACTGGATGCCGCGGACTTCTTCCAGAACGCGAACAACCAGCCCAAGGGATCCTTCAGACAAAACCAGTTCGGCGCTTCGGCCGGTGGGCGAATATTCAAAGATAAAACCTTCTTCTTTGGCGATTACGAAGGGACGCGAATACGGCAGAGCGTACCGATAACCGGACTCTCAGTTCCGACTTCAGCCCAACGCGCGAGCGGATTCACCAACTTCTCCGATTTGATCCCTTTGCAAAGCGGAACCAGAACCGATGCTATGGGGCGCACGTTTCCGCTCGGCACCATTTTCGATCCAGCGACCACTCGGAGCATCGGAAACGGCAGCTTTGTGCGCGATCCTTTCCCCGGAAATATAATCCCGGTGAATCGTCTGGATCCAAATGCCGTGAAGCTTCTAAGCCTCTATCCCGCTCCCACACAGCCGGGACTCTTTGGAAATTACAATGTGAACCGGAGCGCTACTACCGATGTGAACGCCTTCGATGTACGTATCGATCAGTACTTCTCAACAAAAGACCAGGTTTTCGGGCGTTATAGCTGGTCGAGAAGTCCCAGCTTGCATCCGGCGCCCTTCCCTGGTTTCGCGGACGGAGGCGGCTTCGACGCGGGTGACCAGAACGTGGCAACAATGGGAGCGGCGTTAAGTTATACGCATTCGTTCGGCCCGACGCTGGTGAATGAGGCGCGCATCGGCTTCAACCGCGAACACACGTCGCGAATTCAGGCCAACGGGAACGATACAACGAACATTCCCGCGCAGTTCGGAATTAAAGGCATCCTGCAAACTCCGGGGAATGGTGGATTGCCCACCTTGAATATCGGAGGATTGAGCCGGCTCGGGTCCTCGGAGTGGCTCATCAGCGATCGCTATAGCAATACCATCCAGTTCACCGAGAATTTGACAAAGGTGTATCGCGCGCACACTTTCAAGGGTGGATTCGAAGCGCAATCAATCTATTTTCCTTGGACCGCACCACCCGATTCGCGCGGAGGTTTCAGCTTCAATGGCCAATACACATCCATACCAAACCTGGGTGATGGAAGCACAGGACGCGCCCAATTCCTCCTCGCTCCGGTCGCAGCCTCCGTGCCGGGCGGCGTCAACAATGTAGGCGGGGCGAACTCCGTGGCCGCTTCAAACTTCGGTGGGGTAGCGGCCAAACGCTCTTATTACGGCGCCTTTTTCCAAGACGACTGGAAAGTCGCGCCCAAGTTGACACTGAACATCGGGGTCAGGTGGGATTGGTTCAGCCCGACTGGGGAGAAATACGATGCCCAAGCCAACTTTGTCCCGGGCGCACCTTTTGGGGGCGCGGAGTATCTCATCCCCACCAGTCGCAAGGACAAGCCGCCGCTCTCGCCTAGCTTCACTCAATTGCTCCAAAAGGACGGCATCAACCTCGTCTATTCAGATAAGTACGGTTCCGGTTTGAGCCAGGTCCAGAAGAACAATTTCGCACCTCGCTTCGGGTTCGCCTATCAGCTTACGCGCAAATTAGTGGTTCGCGGCGGTTACGGCATCTACTTCGGCGCGTTCGAAAACCGGGGCGGCTATCCAAGCCTCGGCTACGATTATCCTTTCCAGTACTCGTTCAGCTTCCCGACCCCGAACTCGGTCTCGCCCGTACAGTTTCCGAATGGAAGCATCGCGACCCTCGAGAATGGGCTTTCGAGTGTTCCCCTGAATCCAACTCAGGTCAACGCTAAGGGTCTGGATTTACGCGGCATTCAGTTTCATTACAAAACGCCTTACGTGCAGAGCTATAATTTCACGCTCCAGTATCAATTGACTTCCGCTGACGCGCTGGAAGCAGGTTACGTGGCATCGCTTAGCCGTCACCTTGAGACGTTTATTGGCAGTAACCGGGAAAGTGTGCTGTTGCCGCCCGGCACCAATCCGCAGAATTACGTGCCGTTTCCCGACTTCACCCGTGGTTCGTCTTATGCGGACACGATCGGAAATGCCAACTATCATTCACTGCAAACCAAATATCAGCGCCGGTTCGCGAGCGGGTTTACGGCTTTGGTGGCGTACACGTTTTCAAAGACCCGAACGGACGCGGGCGACTTGTTAAGCGGTGGCTCCGTAGGTGGCTTCCGCGCGCCTTACGTACCCGGTTGGGGTATTCAGAAAGATATGGCGCTGGCTCCCTTCGATATCCGCCACGCATTTTCGGCCAGCGGGACGTACGCGCTCCCGTTCGGCAAAGGACGCCAGTTCATGACAAGCCCTAATCGGCCCGCCGAGTTCCTGCTGGGGAACTGGCAAACGAACTGGATCCTGACGCTGGACACTGGACAGCCGCAAACCATCGGCTGTACGAAAGCCACGGGCGCCGGCAACGGTTGTTTTGCGCTTTACACAGGCGTGGATCCCTATAGCGGTCCACATAACGTGCAGCAGTACTATAATCCTGCGGCATTTAAGGACCCGCCTGTCGTCACACAGATCGGCCAGACCGATTTCTCACCCTTAGGCGGCGGCAATACGCAAGTTACGGGGCCGCCCATTCGCCGGCTGGATTTCTCGGTATTCAAGAGCTTCCCGATCACAGAGCGCACACGGGCCGAGTTCCGTGCCGAATCGTTCAACTTGACCAATACGCCTACCTTCGCCATGCCAGGTAGCCTGAATTACCTGGACACAACCAATTTCGCCAGGATTCGCTCGACCCGTGACGCTCCCAACGATGCCCGCGAATTACAATTCGCGCTAAAATTTTATTGGTAAAGCACCTTCAGAGCGGGTTCGAAAGAACCGCTCTATGTCAACTCCGATGCGTTGCGCGCTTATCCTTCTATCAGTCTGCGCCGGGTGGCGGTCGCTCGCCAGCGCGGCTAAGCCTGAAGTCGCCCAAACCGAAAAGTTCTTGCGAGAGCAGGCGCGCTTGCATTCCCAGGATTTTCGGGCAAGTTATCTGTTAGCGGAATTTCTG
>JBBSHP010000391.1:0-5205 GCA_038232555.1 Bryobacterales bacterium | reverse complement strand
TGTAAGCAGTCCCGCCGGGACTCAATGGCGGCCCCCCATTATTGATACTTGAGGCGAAGATTGTCCCATACTTGGCAACGTAATTGTCGTAACTTTGATCATACTGCTGATCATTGAATGAAAAGCTTTGATTTACCACCTTCCCTCTGATCGGCACGCCCCCGGACGGATCAATTCGTGTAGTCCGGAAATTGTTGGCTTCCCAGTTGTCCACATGATTGACGCCGTAGGCGACGCCTTCGGGATTGTCGGGGTTACCGCGTCCATAGAAAAGACTTCCGACATAGTCGGCATGTTCAAGCTCTGTGCCAACGTTGTTCGGGAAGGAGTCGGCGGTGCCGACACTCGAAATCCAAGTGACGAAGGTTTGGGCGCCGTCAGGGCGCCCTACATAGCTCGGTCTCACCTCGAAGCGGTTAGTAGCAAACTTTGGTGCTTCCGCTTGGGTGACATCCACCCCGCTACCATCGAGGGAGCCGTTAAAACTTCGTAGTTGCGTTACACCTATGGTTGCAAGCGTCTTGTAAGGACTGGTTGTCGGCGATGGTTCAGGCGTTGGAGACGACAATTGACCTTTTAGGTTTGGCGCGCAAAAGGCGAAGACGGTCACGGCGATGAGCAATTGCGAAGCCTGAAGGAGACTGCATGCGGTGGTCCGAGCAGGGGAAGTTTTCATAATGTTAGTCACTTGGGGTTGAAGAATGTCGAGCGCGCGCGACGAAGGCAATGAAAATGGGAGTTCTTCTCACACTATCGGCTCCTAGTTATATGCTGCTACCGTCCTGTCTTTGCAGCTGCTTTCCGCGCTCCAAATTTCCAAACGATTAGGCCGATGCCGCCGCTCAAAAGCACCCACGTTTCTGGTTCTGGCACGACCGCCGTTAAGACCACATCATTGCCGTCATTTCCCTGATAGGAGATGATGAATGTCTGACTGCCAGCCGTGAAGGTCCCGCCTTCCGAAAGTCCGCTAAACTGGCCGAGAACCGCATTTGTGCCGCCATTGTTGAGAATCATAAATTGGCTACCTACGAGCAGTGGCCCGCCGATGCGCAGCAAGAGAGTCGCATTCTCGAGAATGATCGTGCCGGTCACATTCGTCTGGTCGTACTGTATACCGACCGCAGTCCCGTTTAGGTCCACCAGGTACGTCGATCCCAGGGAGAGCTTCAGGTTGCCGAAAACACTCAAAATACCAGGAGAGTTTCCTGTTCCCGGTGAAAGCGCGCCGCCGCTGTTCACTGTAAGGGCACGGGCTGTTCCCGAGCCGCCTAACATCCCGCCGTTCACGGTGACTGCGCTCGTGATGGAACCGTTCAGGATCAGCGTCCCTGCCGCAATGATTGTAGCACCCGTGTAGGTGTTCGAGCCCGCAATCGTGAGAGTCCCTGCGCCAGTTTTCGTCAGGCTGCCGCCCGTATCGTCGGCCCCGGGGCCCCCGCCGTGCCCCCCATCTCGCATGAGGCCGGAATAGGTCGTGCTTTCACCATTCCCTCCGACGATCAGATTATTGCCGCCCAGGAAAACGACTCCGCTTCCCGCGAGCGAGCCGATCGTCACCCCTGGACGGTCGCGCGGGGCGATGTCTAAGCTGCCATTCCCGAAAACCTGCACCCGCGCGGTCCCGCCCTCCGAACCGAGGTAGAAATATATCTGTCCGCCCTCGCCGCCTTGGGAGCCGCCATTCGCAACCAAGAGGGCGTTTCCGGCAGAGGAGCTGTCTAAGAACGAAGTGCGGGCTCCGTAGGCCGCCGCCGTTGCACTGCCGTTATTAACGATGATGGCATTCCCTGCGGAAGAATTGTCGCCAAACCCGGTGCTGCCCCCAACGGCCCGGTAAGCCATGCCGCCGTTGTTTGTTATGGTTGCGCTGCCCGCGGTCGAGTTGTCGCGAAATCCGACTCCACTTCCGTCGGCGTAGACAGCAGTGCCGCCGTTGTTCGTAATGCTGGCCGCACCCGCGGTGGAGTTGTTGCGGAAGGTCATCTCCGCGCCGCGAGAAGAGTGCAGAATGATGTCACCAGCCGGGCTGATAGTGGGGTAGGCGTCTTGGGCACCACCCTTGTTCACGAAGACAGCCTGACCCGCGCTCGCATTGTCGTGAAACTCGATGTGGCTGCCGATCGCATCCAGCACGCCACTGCCTTGGGCCGTGAAAACCGCGTTCGCTGCGCTCGAGTTGTTACTGAAAACGGTCAAGCCGCCGTTGGCGCCGCTCACGCTCCCGCCGTTGAGAGTGAAGGTGCCATAAGCCGCGTTGGAAATGTCGCGGAAGGAGATGGTGCCGCCAGGGAGATCGAAGTTACGGCTCCTCATCATACTGCCTTGAGCGACGTAGTTCGCGGCCGTGCCGGCGCTCGCACTGCCGGCGAACGCAATGGTTCCAAAATTTCCCTGGCCGTCCGCCTCCGCCACGAAGTTTTGTGTCAGCCCGGACATATTCCCGATCCCGCCGCCGCTGATCGTTAGGGTCCGAGACGGCCGACTCGTGATGGTATAAGCGCTCGCGCCAGCATTGAAGAAAATGCTGTCCACCTCGGTGTTAGCGGAAAGAAAAACGCTGGTGACGTTAGAGAAGCCAAACGCGGCGATATCCGCCGGTCCATTCGGGGCCGACATGGATGACCAGTTCGAAGGCGCATTCCAATCGCCGTTCGCGGGATTCAGGTTCCATGTCCCGGTCAAGCCGCGCGCGGGCGCGGCCAGCAAAGACGAGGCGATTAGGCCTAAGACTAGGTTACGCAAAAGAGGTGCTTTCATTGTTAGGAAGTTTGAAGAGGAGAATGATGGCGCAGGCGTTCACCGAAAAGAAATACGGTACCGATACTGAGAAGTACCCATGTCCTTGGCTCTGGCACGACGGCGGTTAAGACCACGTCGTTGCCGTCATTACCCTGATAAGAAATGGTGAATGTCTGACTGCCAGCCGTGAAGGTCCCGCCTTCCGCGAGCCCGCTAAACTGGCCGAGAACCGCATCCGTTCCGTCGTTCTCCAGAATCGTGAATTGGTCGCCTGCGAGCAACGGTCCGCCAATGCGCAGCGAGAGCGTCGCATTCTCGATAGTGATCGTGCCGGTCACATTGGCCTGGTCGTACTGTATGCCGACCGCGGTCCCGTTTAGGTCCACGAGATAGGCCGATCCTAGGGAAAGCTTCAAGTTGCCAAGCGCATTCAAAATACCGGTAGAGTTTCCTGTCCCCGGTGAAAGCGTGCCGCCGCTGTTTACTGTAAGAGCGCGGGCGGTTCCCGAGCCGCCTAACATCCCCGCGTTCACGGTGACTGCGCTCGTAATTGAACCGTTCAGGATCAGAGTGCCTGCCTGAATGGTTGTCGCACCGGTATAAGTGTTCAAGCCACTAATCGTCAGCGTCACGGAACCTACCTTGGTCAGACTGCCGCCCGTGTCTCCGCTGCCGAAACCTCCGGGGTGCCCTCCGTCTTGCATGAGGCCGGAATAAGTCGTGCTTTCACCGTTACCTCCTATGGTTAGGTTATTGCCGCCAAGGAAAACGACCCCACTTCCCGCAAGCGAGCCGATTGTCACCCCCGGACGGTTGTGCGCGGAAATATCCAAACTGCCATTCCCAAAAACCTGCACGCGCGCCGTCCCGCCATCGGACGAGAGGTCGAAATATATCTGTCCGCCTTCCCCGCCCTGGGAGCCGTTTGCAACCACGGTCGCGTTTCCGGCATTGGCGCTGTCTGAAAACAAAGTGAGAGCTCCGTGGACTCCGGCCGTTGCGCCGCCGTTGTTAACGACTATAGCGTTTTCCGCGGAAGAATTGTCGCGAAACAGGGTACCGCCCCCACCGGCCAGGTGAGCCGTCCCGCCGTTGTTTACTATAGTCGCGCTACCCGCGGTCGAGTTGTCGCCAAACCGCACCCGACTCCCGCTGGCAAAGTCAGCACTGCCGCCATTGTTTGTAATTATGGCCCCACCAGCGGTGGAGTTGTTGAAAAATGTCATCTGCGCGCCGGCAGAATGGTGAACAATGGGCAAACCATTCTGGACAGTGGGGGAGGCATCTTGCGAGCCACCGTTGTTCACGAAGGCGGCCTGGCCGGCGCTCGCAGCGTCGTGAAACGCAATGAGGCTGCTGCTTGCATCGAGCACCCCACTGCCCTGAGCCGTAAAAACCGAATTGCCCGCGCTCGAGCTGTTGTAGAAGTCCGTCACGCCGCCGTTGGCGTTCAACACGCTTCCGCCGTTGGCAGTGAAGGTGCCATGATCCGCGCTGGAGAAGTCCCGAAATGAGATGGCGCCGCCATACACGTTGAAGACAGGGCTTCTAAACATCCGGCCTTGGGCGGTGTAGTTCGTCCCTGTGCCCGCGTTGGCAGTGCCGGTGAACTGAATCGTTCCGAAATTTCCCTGGCTATCCACATCGGCAACGAAGTTTTGCGTCAGCCCGGACATGTTCCCGATCCCGCCGCCGCTCAGGATAAGCGTCCGCGTCGGACTGGCGGTGACAGTGTAAGCGCTCGCTCCGGGATTGAAGACAATGCTGTCCACCTCCGTGTTGGCGGAAAGAAATACGTTCGTGATCGCGGAGAGACCAAACGTAGCGACATCCGTTGGGCCATTCGGCACCGCATTGGAAGACCAGTTTGAGGGAATGCTCCAATCCCCATTCGCCGGATTGAGGTTCCATGTCCCGGTCAAGCCGCGCGCAGGCCCGACCATCACGGTTGAGGCGATGAGAATTAAACCGAGGTTGCGGAGAAGAGGTGGGTTCATTGTTCAGGCTCGAGAAATCATGGTGTTCTTACGAGCCCCCAGTGTAATCGATATCCCCAGCGAATTGCACGCGGCTTTTGCTCGCCGCGACGGCGCAAAGGATTTATCCACAGATTACCGGAGCCATTTTCGCAGATTCTCAGAGGGAATTCCTACGGAAAAAATCTGCGTAAATCTGCGAAATCTGTGGAGTATAGGATGCCTGCGGAAGGTTGACCTCGCCGGAAACGCTTCACCCATTCCTACAAGGAGTGGCCCCCAAGGGAGTGTAATTCAAGCTGGTGCGGAAGCGAGTCATCCCGAATCGCGCAGACGATGAGGGATCTCGCGCACGAAGTGAGCGACGTCGATGGGCCGATGCGTGATCCACCTCCTTTTGAGAGATCCCTCGCCGTCTTCGCAGGCTCGGGATGACACGCTTTCGATGCGTGGGGGTGGTTACTGCGTCTTCAGCACCTGGATGAAG
>JBBSHP010000390.1:0-5215 GCA_038232555.1 Bryobacterales bacterium | reverse complement strand
TGTGTTGTTCCCGAGCTCAAACGCTCTATTGCGTGCTCCCGGTCCCGGAATCTTCGCTTCGGCTGTTGGCCTCTTGTCGCTGTCGGCGCTTATTGCGATGTTCGGCCCGGCGCGGCGGGCGGCCCTTTGCGACCCGGTGAAGGCACTGCGCGAAGAATAGAAAGCTGATGAAACCATAGCCAACGCAAGACGCCGCGCGTGATCGCGACCAGCTCCCGGACTAACGGCTCACCGCTCAATTCAACGTGACTTCAAGAATCGGTCAATAGTGGTAGCGGCAAGCGAGTATTCGAATTTTATCTTTCTGGACTTGGTATACGAGTCGATGCTCCTGATCAATTCGTCTCGACCAGCAACCGCTCAGTTCGTGCTTCAAAGACTCGGGTTTGCCAATCCCCGAAAAGGGATCCCGCTGAGTATCTGTGATTAACCGAATGATTCGCAGCGCTTGCGCCCTATCTTGTCTCACCCATCAGGCAAGATCCTCAAAGGCGGAAGCGTCAAACTCCAAGCTTCTCAACGACTGTCTCGAGAGAAATTCCGGTTTGACGCTGTGCAGCTTGTGTCAGGCGTTCCCTCATCCGTACGCTCTTCAGAAGATATGCTGTTTCCCGTTCGGCTTCAATTTCCCGCCAGAGTTCAATGGGCACGATCACCGCCGTTGGTTCACCGCTCTCGCCGGAGACAAGGTGGATCTCTGTGTTCACCATGCTTTTAGGTTAATCCCGACAACCCATGACATCAATTCTAAAACGACACTGAAACTGATGGAGACGTGGCTGGGGACCATGGGGGACGATCCCAGAGCGCCCGCACTGTCACGAGGCGCAAAAATGGTTCCAAGCGACCCATCGAGTAGTCCGTTCTCCAACCGGCATGCACGGTCTGAACGTGGCATGCAGCCTAGCCGGGCTTGCCGTCCTTTGCTCCCCGCCGTTGCGTTAACAACTACGGATCACCGCTCCGGACCACATCCGCGGTCTAGCTGCTAGAAGCAAGCAACTCGAGACGGCCTTTCACTCGCCAGCAACGACTGCCCTCTTTTCGAGAGCCACCGCGGCGGGGTCAACGTTCCCGGCCTATCTCTTCGCTGCAATTCCGAAATTTTTCCGCTGGCCCGTTCGGTGTCGAACTCCCGTCCCCGTCTCCGGGGGCGATCTTCGCCCTACACCCGTTGCCAGCTCGTTATTCGGAACTCCTGGCGTCCTGCTAACTTTCGCTCCCTTTCAGGATCGTAATCCTTCCGAGATCATAGCGCTCAGTTCGAGGCACACCACCGAAGCTTACCTTTGTGACCGGCCCGATTCCCTTCGCTCCCCGATTGCTTACTTTTAAGGGTTGCTACTGGATCATCGTTCCAGGTACGCTACCGATCACTCAGCTTACTACTCTCTGAACCTCTTGGAACCAGATCCATCATGTACCGAAAGGCCGCTTCCGTCAATACAAAAGGCGGGATTCCCAGAGGCTTTTCCTCGACCTTTATTCGCCATCGTTTGAGGCACTTATCCGGAATCCAGTGTGGAAGACGTGTGGATAAAACGGCAGGCGCAGGATCTGTTTCAATTTACGCGGTCTGGGGATGTTGATAGGTGACAGCCGTAGGCTCTTCCGGTATCACGAGCATGGCAATGAGGTAAGCGACTCCGCCGATGAAGGGTACCGGCCACAGCAGCAGCACCACCGCGATGATTCTGGCCACCGTTACGTCGATGCCCAGGTAGCGTGCGAATCCCGCGCAGACGCCGCCGATCTTCCGGCCCAGCACAGGCCGGGTCAACACTGCCGACGGCCCCCTTGGTACCGCGAACCCCTTGGCTGTGGCCGTGCCGCAGTCGAAGCAGAACTTATCGTCAGCCCGCAATTCCTTTCCGCATCTGGTGCAGAACATGTTCTTTTCGTTCTCCTGACCAACAAAACGGATCTGCTCCGGCAGAAGTTCCGCAGGACTGCCGATACTTCCAATAGCAGGATGATGAAAAAGGCCAAAACCGCTTGCTGGCCGCGCGCGGCTCGGAATAGCGCCCACGTGTTTACAACATCTTACCGAGCCACGATCGCGACAGAGTGCCTGCTAGAGGCCCTATGCTAATCAAAGTTGCTCGCGAATGGGAGATCCCGGAAAGGGAGGCCAGCTCGGAAGCTAGTTATCTGAATCGCCGGCAACTGTTTCAATCCGCAGGGACTTGGGCCGGGACCGGCCTGCTGGCAGCGGCTCCAGGCGGACCATATCCGTACCCCGCCCGGCGCAATCCGCAGTTCATACTGGACCGGCCCATCACCCCCGAGTGGGCCGCCGGGAGCCACAACAATTTCTACGAATTTGACCAAGCCGACAAGAGCAACGTCAAGAACCTGGTGGGTTCTTTCCGGGTGACTCCGTGGACTGTGGAAGTGAGCGGGTTGGTACAGAAACCGAAGAACCTCGACCTCGATGCGCTAGTCCACACCATTCCGCTGGAGGAGCGGCTCTACCGGCACCGCTGTGTGGAGGCGTGGTCGATGGCCGTGCCCTGGACCGGGTTTCCCTTTTCAGAGCTAATCAAGATGGTGGAACCCAAGCCGGAAGCAAAATACGTTCGGTTCACGTCGGTCCACCGGCCCAAAGAGATGCCTGGACAGGTGAAGTACAACTGGTATCCCTGGCCGTATTTCGAAGGCATGCGGATGGACGAGGCCATGAACCCGCTCTGTTTCGTAGTGACGGGCCTCTATGGGAAGCCGCTCCCGAAGCAGAACGGGGCGCCGATCCGGATTGTGAATCCCTGGAAATACGGCTACAAGAGTCCGAAGTCGATTGTGAAGATCGAATTTGTCGCGCGGGAGCCTGAGACGTTCTGGCATAAGAGCGCGCCCGCCGAGTATGGGTTCTATTTCAATGTGAACCCGAACAAGCCGCATCCGCGCTGGTCGCAAGCTACCGAGAAGGTGATTCCAGAGATGGAACGGCGAGAGACGCTGCTGTACAACGGGTACGAGAAGTGGGTAGGGCGGATGTACAGCGGCAAGGAAGCTTAGCGGGTGCGCTTTGTTCGCGAAGATCACTCACTTAGAGTTCATCGAGGGAAATCCATCTGCAGGTAAGTTATCAACTTTTGAATATTGATGAGCAACGGTCTTCCGCGCTCATAATCCATTAACCCTTCTTTGCGGAATTTGCCCAACGTGACAGTAACGTGGGAGCGGTTCATAGCACCCAACTTCGCAAGCTCGTCGTGACTGACCCGGACTATCACTTGCGCAGCCTTTGGATCGGCACCGCTTCCGGTCGCCAAAGATACCAGCACGCGGCCTAATCGTCCTGTGGCATCGCGATGCATCAAGGCATCGACGCGCTCTTCCGCTGCACTTAGGCGTGTGCAGAAGGTGTAAGTTAATGCGACCAGCGCCGCACGATCGTTTTGAAGGAACGAATACAAGTTGTCATAAGTGACCTCAACAACGCTGCTGTCAACGACAGCGCGACTGAACGAGTGCCTTCGGCTATCTGTGACCGAGCAGAAACACAACTCGCCAAAGGGGTCACCAGGTTAAACAACGCGCATCGTGAATTCACGACCCTCGGCATCATAGGCGAGGATGTTAACCTGTCCAAGCTGTAGAAAGAAGATACGGTCCGCTGCATCGGCCGGTTGCCAAATGTCGCTGCCTTTGCGATATCGTCGAACTTGGCCAGTGGAGCCGTCGTGCGGTATGTGTTGCACGGTAATTCCCGTCAACGCCTCACAGGATCGGTGGTCGGATAGGGGAGGCATGTCGCGATTGCTCATGGCTTTACCTTTGCCCGCCTCCGCTCAGTCACCGATATTGCAAGAAAGTAAACAGCGTAGCCTTCTAGTATAAGCGAGTAACATCTTTAACTGTGTTCGCGGACCAACATGTCCGGTTTATCCATTTCGTTGTAAGAAAAGTACCAAATCACGCCTTCAATCTTTACTAAGGTCGAAACAGTATGCTCCTATTAGGAGTCAGATTAGCGCGTCGCTTAACAGCGCAACGTGCCATACACAGTTGGACTACAAATTCATCGGAGGATGATCTATAAATGAAAAACGGTTACGCTCTGAGCGTTTCCGCTGCAGCAATGATCTTGGGCCTATTCGCTTCGAATACCCAAGCAGCGGACATCGTGCAAACTTATAACGGCAGTTTTCCCGCAACCATTACGGGCACTCTGCCAAACCAAGGAACTGACTTGCAGCAGAAGTTCACACTCCCAACCGCTAGCAACGTGACAATCACTACTACATCCTATGCGACCGGCGGCTTTGAGACGAACCTGGAGCTCTTCAATTCTCTAGGTAAGTTTATTGCAGCTGGCATCCCGTTCGGCGCAGCAGCCAACACGGGGATCGTAGGCGACCAACGTCTAACAGCGTCGAACTTACCCGCGGGTATGTACACACTTGCGCTGACTGATTTCCTGCTGAATCAGTCTTTCACTGCCACAAACCTGTCCAACGGCTTCACCGATAACTCTGGAAACGGTACGACCTTCGTGGATTCGAACGGCAATACACGGACCGGAAATTTTGCATTCACGATCAACCCTGTCAGTGCGGCTGCAGTGCCGGAGCCCGGGACGGCGTGGTTGGCTGCCCCTTTTCTGGCGGTACTCGCGATGCGGGCGAGAAAGCGCCTCTCTTCTAAGCAAATTGATAGCTAATTCCAAATCTCAATAGGAGCAAAAACAACATGGCAAAACAAAACATCATCGGAGACGCACTCTCCCTTTCCACTAACCGGCGCGGCTTAATGAAGAAGCTCGCCATCGCCGGTGCTGCCCTTGGCGCCACGAGACTGCCGTTAAACGCACAAACCCCCTCTGCCAGCGACGTTGTGCAGTTTGCGCTGAACCTTGAATATCTCGAAGCAGAGTTCTATTCGATTGCTACCTCAGGGCAGAATATTCAGCAACGGGGCGTCCCAATTGACGGGATTGGCACTCCCGGAGCGACCACCACTAGCTTCGGCCAGGTGAACTTCGGAAACAATCTAGTCTTCACGTCGGGGTCGGCTCGGGACATCACCGACGATGAGATTAATCATGTGAAGACAATCAGAGCCGCATTGACCGCCAATGGTGTCACCCCCATTGCGAAGCCCGCCATCAATCTCGATGCCCTGGCTTCTATGGGAGCATCACTCCAAAACCAGCAAACGTTTTTGGTGTTGGCCCGTGCCTTCGAAGACATCGGTGTCAGCGCCTACAACG
>JBBSHP010000389.1:0-5220 GCA_038232555.1 Bryobacterales bacterium | reverse complement strand
GCAAGCACAGAGCCGCCAACTGCCACTCCTCTTCGGTGAGATCACTGGGATAAGGTTCTTCCATCCCAAGCTTTCCAGCTCATCCCGATGCAAAGTACAAGCCTTCATTTCGTCAATCTTCCGATTTTTTAGACAGTCTCTTAGACTTTTCCGGGAGGAACAAAACGAAAGATCTGAATGGGAACAACTCTTGCTTGTTCGTAGCTTTCTTATTCTTTTCCTACTACTTGTTAACGTTATGAACACTCGGCGGCGGCCTGGATGTCACCGGACAGAGAACATTAGATGCGACAAAGGAAGATGACGCTGATTCTTGTTAAACACTTTTTCTCAACCCGACCATAAGGGCTACGAATCGCCGGACGAGGTCGGCCGGTATCTTCACCCTCCCGAGCAATTAAAACGCTTCTAAGCCAGCCTACGGCTCACCAGGTAGCCTATTTTTTCTCGGGCTTCCCCAGAAGGAAGGTGATTGACGGAATTTCACGGAGTTTTCGCAACACGGATCGAATTGTTAGACGGCGGAGTAGGCGAGACTATCTCAACGCTCATTACAAAACTATAATTCGAACGCCTTTCAACATTGGGACTGTGCTCTAGAACCTTCTCATTCCCACCGATAGTCCCCCGCTTCACTCGATTTGGCATCTGTAGGTGTGAATCGTTTTTGGATGAATCTACAGGACTGTGGAGATTTCGCCGCTACGCCCCCGCCTATCACTTCGTTGGTCGGCAACAACTTCCGCTGCCCCTCGTTTTCCTCCCCCCTTAGCCGGCGGTGGTCTCCGCACAGCTGTTCGACTCGACCTTCACCGCTGCGCCGGTTTTGTGATTTCCTGGTTTCTGGCAGGAAGGGAGGCGTGGGCTCGCACCATCGGCGACTTAAGCTCTTTGAGCTCATCAAAGTCTTTGATTGGTTGACCCAGATTTGGGTGGATGAACTAAAGGTGGAGATCACGCGGCACCTCACGGTCCCGCTTGGCCGTGGCGCTGGCTGGCTCTGCTTTGCGATCGAAAAGCGGCAGGGCAGCGGCACGCATTTTCGCTCTTGGAGCATTCCCGGCGCCTCAAGGTCCCCAAATGAAGTTTTCGCGAATAGTGGTTTGCCGATGCTGATTTCCTGCATCACTGTCTTAGCTCGCATTGCCTTGGCACGCGCATTCATGAACCTTCTCCGCTACCGATTGGCTGACCGGAGTTATAATTGTTATAGTAACCATAAATATATAGATCAATGCATTTACGGCGTTTGCCTTGGCGTAATCATTCCAGCTTTTCAATCGTCTCGTCTGATCGCGCGCCGGCAGTCACATCACCTATAGGGAGAAGGGAGCAATCAGCGCGCCAGCCACCGGCACAATCTCCGATACTGCCACTGTGACCGCTCCGAGCGGGATGACCGATCCGAATCTCGCCAACAACAAGCGCTAGCGATACGACACGCTTTAACGGCTGGTAACAGTTCTTGATCGAGAAAAGGCGTCCCGGTTGAGCTTTCGTGGTTCGCCACCCTTGACGGAATCGCGCTTCAGAACTATCGTGCGCGTGGGAGTGGTCTTCACGGAGCGAATTGTATTTCTGGATAGTTCAACGAGCCACACAGCGGGAGTGAAAGTATTCGGCGATGGCATCGAGTAGCGAATCGCTGCAACGGCCGAGACTCTGCGGATTACGGGTTTGTAATCATTCGCTGCTTGACTTTCGCCTGCTTTTTACAGGTAACCTCACATTACTGCTCGATTATGCTGCAGCCCAGTCTCAATGCTGAACCCCACTCACAGCAAAATCGGTAAAACCCGCGTCCTGATTGTCAATGACCAGCCGATTGTGCGGGAACGGCTCGCTCAGCTAATCATTGCCGACGAGAACCTCACTTTATCTGGAGCCGCAGACAGTTCCGCTACCGCATTTGAACTGATTGCCTCGAGCAACCCACGTCTTGTCCTAACTGGGCTTTCGCTTAAAGGCTCTCATGGGCTCGATTTTATCAAAGACCTTCGCAACCGATACCCGGATATGCGCATACTGGTCTTCTCGGCGTACGACGAATCGGTCTATGCCGAACGTGCCGTTCGAGCCGGTGCGAGAGGATTTGTGACGACGCGCAAACCGACCGAACATGTGCTGGTAGCAATCCGACACATCTTGGGAGGCGGAATTTATCTAAGTGACCGCGTCATGTCCGATGCTGTCCAGCGTTTCTTCGCAGGCACACCTCGAGCAAGGCAGTCTGAGGTAGGCCAACTGAGTGATCGCGAGTTACAAGTATTCGAATTGATCGGGCGGGGGCGGAGCGGACGCGAAATAGCGACTGCATTGTACATAAATATAAAGACGATCGAAACCTATCGATCCCGCATCAAAGTGAAGCTGCGGGTTCACAGCGGCGGTGAGCTTGCGCAACAGGCTAAGAGATGGGTCGAGCAGGCTGTCTCCGGCCGGGCTGGAGAACAAGCTTCGCTGCTCGATAATCATCCGCAACGACGAGACAAGCACCGTTTATTGAACGGCTCCGCCCGTAAAAAAGCGCGTACCCCGCACCCCACAAATCACGTCTGTTGTAGGGCTTTTACCACAACAGAATAAGTACACCGCCCGACATACGTCTGCACTCCGGTGTCGTATGGTCGGCAATGTCATCTCTATCAATGCATTTGCGGCGTTTGCCTATTGGCGTAATTATTCCAGCTTTTTCAATCGTCTCGTCTGCGATCGCGGGCTTGCCTCGTTCGTTCGATGATGCGGATAGAACACCGCCGCCTCCAATCTCCGCTGGAGCTCCGGACCTCTACAAACTGCCGTTTCCTCGCCTCAGCCTAACAGAGACGAGCGCAACAAAGAATATCGAGGTTTCATCAAAGTTTAAATCGGTCAGCTACAGTGGTCGTCAACTTGAGTCGGCTGCGGAGCTGAGACAAAAATATCCCGGAACGATGGTGCTTCGGTATATCACTAGTTCATACCAATCTCGAAACGCGGGCAATGGTCGGCACTTCGAGTCGTCCGCAGCAGCATCGGTGGGGTCGGCCGTGTTTCCAGGGCACTGGCTCTATCTGGCCGGTAGCAAACTCACGGCATCGATCAACTCGAGCGGTCTCGTTCTTGGGGTAGAGGACTCCGCCCGATTTACCGCGGGACAGTACGTCGTGATTTATGATGGCGGGCCGGGAGCTTTTCTAAACGGCGAGCATGCCAAGGTACAGTCTATCGATCACACCAGGAACACACTAACGCTCGCGAATCGCGGGTTTAAATCGACGCCCAGCCCGCACTCTGTGGGAGCGGTCGTCGCGCAACATCTGATTGGCGTTGGAGGCAGAGGCCAGACGATAGCTCCGGAAGACTGGTCTTATAACTTCAGCAGTCGCTGCCCTCTCGACGCAACTGGTAATCGGATGAACGTAGTGATGGCTGACTGGATAGCCTCGCATCTCAGTCTCGATGGCTCCGGGAAGCCGGTCGGCGCCTTTCAATTCGACGGGGTGCTATTCGATGGTGAGCGAGGCCATTTCTTCACGGTGGCGAACGTCGACATGGATAATGATCTTGTTGGTGAGGGCGGCTTGAATCCGGCGACCGGCGAAAACATGCACGGCCCTGGTATCGAAGCTCTTTATGCAAGGCTCCGCAGCCTTCTCGGTGGCAGCAAGATCTTAGTCGCGGGTAACGGAGACATGCGAGGATTCCGCGATTCGAACGGTGCCCAGTGCGAAGGTTACCCGCCCAACAGCACGTCCTATATCTCTCCTCCGCAGTACTCCCTAAGTGACCAAAAGTTCGCGTCGTATTCTTACCACGTCAACCATCACGCCTATGGGCCGGCTTACACAGAGGTGCTTAGTAAGACTCCTACACTCCTGTCTCCTAATCTCGAGAACGGGGGATCGCCGCCGACCAGCAACGCCCCTTTTCGATATAGCTTTGGAATGACCCTTCTTGAAAATGGTTTTTACGGTCAACACCGACCGGGATGGCAGCCTTGGTGGGACGAGTATTCGGTCGATGTTGCGGCAGGTTCCTCTACCTGGGGCCAAGCGATACCGAATGACGATAGTAGCACCACGCAAATCGCCAAGGTACGCGGGCACACCGGTTGGTTAGGGTCGCCCTTGGGAGTAAGAACCAGAATCTTCGACCCATCTCTCTTTGATGTGTCGAAAACGCTTCTGCCGAATCCCGGCTTCGAGTCGGGTCTGGGAGGTTGGAGAGGTCAGAACGTGAAGCTGTCATCCGGAAATGGTTTTGCCGGTAAATTTTCCCTGAAATCGGCGCCGATGTCTAATTACGGCACTGATCTCTCCTCTGCCTCTATCCAGAGCCCAGTCGTGCGTTTGAGTTCTGCCAATACTTACACTGTTTGTTTCGCAGTAAAATCTTCGGCCGTTCGCGAATTCGGCGTCCAGTTTGGAACCGGAACCATGCAAAAGATCATGAGCGACAACAAATGGAAGTCGCACACCATTACCTTCGAAGCGAAAGGGGGGAGCAACACGCTAAATTTCTACGTCGGGCGGGAGAGCACCAGGATGTGGTTCGATGAAGTTTACGTCTTCAGAGGAAACGCAGATGTGTTCCGGCGCGACTTTGAAAACGGCACGGTCTTTGTTAATGCGACCTCGGAAGCGCGAGCGATCCAGACCAATGGCAAGTTTCGTCGAATTAAGGGGACGCAAGATCCCGTGAATGATGGTTCGAACGTTGGTTCACAGTTAACGTTGCCCGCCTATGATGCGGCCATCCTGATTCGGGTGCCATGAAGCGCACGAGAGAAGTCGCAAACGTGATCAGGCGGGTCACGCCTGAGACGTAGGCTGTGCCGCTAAGCTGCCGAGCAGTCGCGCTGATTAACCAGTCGCCTTGTACCTGGTTTTGCTACCGGAGGGCATGGGTAAGTTGTCATTGCATTCGCTCAACCGTGGCAGGACGCGCTCGACCAAAGCATTGACGAGCTAGTGCAATGTAACGTTGAAAACGGCCACATTTGCGCTAGCTTGGCGGGATGGGCTCCCAAACGCTTGATTCCCACTCCGCCAGAACGCCGGGAACTTCAGCGCCGGGTGCGGGTGATCTTGGCCTTGGCGGGCGGGCGGGGCTTGCGGGAGACGGCGGCGGCTCTGGGTTGTAGCTCCTCCTATGTGCAGCGCTGGGCCGGGCGCTTTCGCGCCGAGCGCCTGAGTGGCTTAGTTGCGCGCCATCAGGGACGCGCGGCGGCCAAGGGCG
>JBBSHP010000388.1:0-5236 GCA_038232555.1 Bryobacterales bacterium | reverse complement strand
CATGGACCCGATCGGGTTCTCGCTCGAGAATTACGACGGAATAGGGGCCTTTCGCACAAAAGATGGCGAAAGCGTGATCGATGCTAGCGGGAAAATGCCCGATGGACATGTCTTCCAAGGGCCTGCCGGACTAAAGAATCTGCTGTTGACCACGCACCGGGACGAATTTGTTTCCACGTTTACCGAGAAGTTGCTGACGTATGCTCTGGGTCGTGGAGTTGAGTATTCCGATCAACCCGCTTTGCGCGCGATCATTCGGGATGCTGCCAAGCAGAATACCAGTATTCCGGCTATCATTAATGCAATTGTCAAAAGCCCGCAGTTTCAAATGAGGAGAGCCCGCGAATCATGATTCTTACCAGGAAAACCTTAGCCCGTCGCACGTTCTTACGCGGAGTGGGTACCACGCTTGCTCTGCCTTTTTTGGATGCTATGGTGCCCAGTATGTCGCTGGGCGGTACCGGAATGAAAGCGACGCCGGCCATTCGCCTGGGGTTTGTTTATGTCCCGAACGGTATTATCCAGAACGGCTGGCTGCCCTCACAAGTAGGCTCCGGCTTTGAGATGCCGTCCACCATGAAGCCTCTGGAAGCACACCGGGACCGGCTTGTGGTGCTGAGTAATCTGATGCAGAATGCCGGACGCGCACTTGGGGACGGTGCGGGCGATCACGCGCGCGCGGGTGCCACTTGGCTCACCGGTGTGCATCCCAAGAAGACCGAAGGCGTTGATATTCGGGCCGGGATTTCAGCCGACCAAATCGCTGCCCGGGAGCTCGGCAACAAAACCCAACTCGCCTCTCTTGAAATCGGCCTGGAAGAACCGAATTTGGCGGGCGGATGCGATAGCGGTTATAGCTGCGCGTATACCAACACCACATCCTGGCGCACGCCGACCACTCCCAATCCCATGGAGGTCAACCCGCGCGCGGTGTTCGAACGTCTTTTTGGGGATGGAGAGAGCAACGACCCCGCAGCCCGCATCAAAAGGCTGGAGCAGGATCGCAGTATCCTCGATTTCATCCGTGGAGACGTGGCACGGCTCGAAACCGGGCTGGGATCTCGCGACAAGAGCAAGCTCAATGAATATCTGGAAGGCATTCGGGACATTGAACGGCGCATCCAGAAAGCGGAACAGCAGAGCGCGACCATGAAGCTGCCCCTCATGGAACGGCCCACGTCCATCCCCGACGAGTTTACTGACCATGCCAAGCTGATGAGCGACTTGATGGTCATCGCCTTCCAGACCGACATGACTCGCGTGGTCAGCTTTATGATGGCGCGCGAAGGCAGCAACCGTAGTTACCGCTCCATTGGCGTATCGGATGGGCATCACTCGGTAACGCACCATCAAAACGATCCGCAAAAGATTGCGAAAACGATGAAAATCAACGAGCTGCACGTTCAGTCTTTCGCTTACCTCCTGGATCGGTTGAAGGCAACGCCGGAAGGCGAGGGTAACCTGCTGGATCATTCTTTGATTCTGTACGGTAGCAGCATCAGTGACGGGAATGCCCATACCCACCACGACCTGCCATTACTGTTGGCCGGCGGGGGCGCATGCAATATCAAGGGTGGACAGCACATTCGATATCCGGAACAAACACCCATGAATAACCTGCTAGTTACCATGCTCGACAGAGCAGGTGTCCGGACGGAAAACCTCGGCGATGCCACCGGCACGCTCAAACAACTTTCGGACGTGTAGAGTGATCGCCCGCCGATTAGCGCATTACGGGATCTGCACTGTTCTGCTGGGCGGCTCTTGTGTCGTCGCCAGCGACTCCCGGTTGATCGAAGCCATAAAAGACCAGAACCGCACAGCGGTCGACTCCCTGCTTGCCGAGCATGTGGATGTCAACGGAGCTCAGCCCGACGGAGCAACTCCTCTCGCCTGGGCAGTCTACCTGAATCAGGTAGAAACAGCCAATCGGCTCATCCAGGTCGGGGCAAAGGTGAACGTCGCCGACGAGTACGGCGAAACACCTCTGACTCTTGCCTGCGGAATCGGGAACGCCTCCTTAATAGAAAAGTTGCTCGCTGCCGGAGCGAACGCCAATGCCGCTCGGTGGAACGGCGAGACTGCTCTGATGATCGCTGCGCGGAGCGGGAGCGTGGCGGGAGTCCAGCTTCTACTCGCACACGGTGCCAAGGTGGACGCCGTGGATTCGCGCAAAGGACAGAACGCGCTCATGTGGGCTGCGGCCGAGGGCCATTCCGACCTGGTGGACCTGCTCATCAAGAGCGGAGCCGACGTCAAGCATGCCTCCCAAGCCGGCTTCACGCCTCTGATTTTCGCGGCACAGAAGGGCGATGCTCACTCCGCGGCTGCTTTGCTGGGGGCTGGTTTAGATCCGAACTACACTCTGCCGAATGGAACCAGCGTCTTACAGATTGCGGTGCTTGCGGGCAAAGAGAAAGTGGCCGCGCTTCTTTTGAACAAGGGGGCCCACGTCAACGTAGCAGACCGGGCCGGCAATACGCCCCTGCACATTGCGGCGCAGGCTGGAAATCTGGAACTAGTTCAGAGCCTGCTGGCCAAGCACGCCGATCCGAACGCCATAACGGCAAAGGCCGAAACGGGCCGGCAGGGTGGCGGAGGTGGTTTCTTCCGCCCGGCCGGAGAACAAACACCGTTGCTTATGGCTGCGCGGGCTAATCGAGAAAGCGTGATGCGTGCTCTGGTAGCGGCCGGCGCTGACCCCAAGATCAAGGCCGAAGACGGCACTACGTTGTTAATGGCTGCGGCCAGCAGTGGACATATTGAAGTGGTCAAGTATGCCTACGCACTCTCCCCGGACATTCATGCGGTGACCCAGCGCAAAAGCACGGTGATGCACGCCGCAGTGACTGGGTCCATGCAGTTCTCAACACAAGCGGAAGTCTGCAAGGTAGTGCAATTCCTGGCGGATAAGGGCGCCGATCTCGATGGGGTCGACGGCCGGGGCAGAACCCCGATTACCACGGCGAATCAGCTTCCGATCGACGAGGCTGTGACCCTACTTGCTAAGCTGATCGAGGCGGGCGGCAACACTCCTAAGCAATCTCCCAAGCGGTAGCCATCAGAGAGCCCATTCGGGTATTGAGATAGCGCTATCAATACCTTATCCCGCGCCGATTAGAATAGAAGATAAGCCTGGATGATCCGCCGTCTTCACATCTTTCCCGATTTCCTGATTCTGGCAATCGGCATTCTAATTCAGTTCGACGTGACCCGCCGCGCCTGGAGCACTCCGGCCTGGCAATCGCGATCGCGCCGCTGGACGTTAGTTGGCGCAAATCTGGCCATGTTGGGAGTCCTTACGACTAGCTTCCTGAGCGGTTTTCACCGTACCTGGCGTTTCATGCCAAATGTTTTTGCTCAGTGGCTGGAAGCGGTCGGGATCATCGCTAGTGCGAGCCTGATGGGGTTGTACGCCGGGCTCTTGATCTGGCGGCAAGCGCCGAACTACAACGCCCCGCGTCGGAAGTTCCTTCACGCGGCGGGTGCATCGCTGGCGGTTGCACCTTTGATAGGGACGTCCCTGGGCATTCTCAGCAGGCACAACATCAGCCTGAATGAAGTGAAAATCCGCATCCCCAATCTACCGAAAGATCTGGAAGGTCTGCGGCTGGTGCTACTGACGGATATACACCTGGGCCCGTTTTTCAGCGAGAGAGAACTTGCCTGGGCTGTCGACATGGGAAACGAGGCGCGGGCGCATGTGGCATTCATCACAGGTGACTTAATTTCGCGTATTGGAGACCCGCTGGATACCTGCCTCCGCCAGCTTGCACGATTGCGTGCCGAAGCGGGAGTACTCGGGTGTCTTGGCAACCATGAGGTTTACACCGGGACCGAAGATTATGTAACTCAGCAAGCAAAGCTCGCCGGCATCGAATTCCTTCGCCAGCACGCGCGCACGCTCCGGTTCGGTAACGCGAGCATCAACTTTGTGGGAGTGGACTATCAGATGCTCAAGAGGCCGTACTTAGTGGGCACCGAAGCTTTGCTCGCGCCTGCTAGCACGAATGTCTTGCTCTCTCACAACCCAGACGTGTTCCCGGTTGCTGCACGGCAGGGTTACGATTTAACGCTGGCGGGCCATACTCACGGAGGTCAGGTGAATTTCGAGATTCTGCATCAGAACGTCAATCCCGCTCTGTTCATGACCCGTTTTGTGCGCGGCTTATACGAGTTTCAAGGTAAGTCTATCTATGTTTCTTCGGGCTTGGGCACGATCGGTGTACCAGTGCGCCTGGGTGCTCCCGCCGAGGTTTCCCTTATTCACCTGAGTTCGTAAAACGACTCGTTCTAATGTGCGCTTCCTCATTCTGACCGACCTACACGCCAATTGGGAGGCCCTCGCGGCAGTTCTCAAGCACTCCAAGGGTAAGTACGATCGCATCCTTTGTTGCGGCGACATCGTCGGCTATGGCGCCGATCCGGATGCTGTAACGGAATGGGTCCGGGGCAACGCAAACGTAACGGTCCGGGGCAATCACGATAAAGCTTGCGCCGGGCTGGAAGATCTGGAGTGGTTCAATCCCGTTGCTCGCATATCGGCGTTATGGACGCAGGCATCCACGGATCCAGACAACATCAATTACCTTCGCAACCTCACGCAGGGTCCGGAGCAAGTGAACGGTTTCCAGATCCTGCACGGCTCGCCCATTGACGAGGATGAGTACCTGATCACAGAGATGGATGCAGCGCAGGTGGCTCCCTATCTCGATCAATCCATATCCTTTTTCGGCCACACGCATCTGCAAGGCGGATTTGTGTGCCATCGCAATGGAATTCAGCGCATTCCCCAGGCAACCGACTCGCGCCAAGAGCTGTGTCTCGAGAACGACGTTTACTACTTGATCAATCCGGGCTCCGTGGGACAGCCTCGCGACGGCGACCCACGTGCAGCCTATTTAACGTACGACTCTGATCAGAAGTTAGTCACTTATTGCCGTATCCAGTACGATGTACGAAGTGCGCAGCGGAAAATCCTGAAAGCAGGCTTGCCGGACATCCTGGCCCGGCGCCTGGCCCTCGGAAATTAAGACCAAGAATTAACGCGGCTGGGCTCCCCTGCTACGGCTATAATTAGATTTCCCCCGAAGAGCTCTCCAAGGATAATCAACCAGTGGACGAAAAAGAACGCACCCGGGCCCTCGGCGTAACGTTGGGCCAGATTGAAAAACAGTTTGGAAAAGGCTCCATTCTGCGGCTCGGATCGAAGGACACCATCGTGCCCGTCTCGGTG
>JBBSHP010000387.1:0-5242 GCA_038232555.1 Bryobacterales bacterium | reverse complement strand
TTGAGTCACCCGGACGTGGTCCGCTGTCGGGCGCTGGTGGCCGAGTACCGCGAGATCGACCTCGGCCTTGCCGATGCCTCAGTGATTGCGACCGCCGAGCGCCTGCAAATCGACCGAATACTCACGGTCGACGAGCGGGACTTTCGGGTGGTAAGATCCAAATCGGGGAAGCCATTCGTTCTTCTCCCAGCCGATTCTAAACAAGCCCATGCCTGATCCTAAGCAATTGCTTCAATTGCTGATTGCTCTCGCCTTAGCGAGTCCCTTCGCCGCGGCTCAAGGCACTTTCGCCCTGCGGGATGGTGATCGCGTCGTTTTCTTCGGAGATAGCATCACCGATCAGCGTCTTTATACCACCTTTGCGGAAACTTACGTCGTTACGCGATTCCCCACTCTCAACATCAGCTTCGTCCATTCGGGCTGGGGCGGCGACCGTGTAAATGGTGGAGCGGGGGGCCCTATGGACGTGCGCATCTGGCGCGACATATTGCCCTACAACCCCACCGTATTGACTATCATGCTCGGCATGAACGACGGCCGTTACCGCGCCTTCGACCAACCGATCTTTGACGAATTCTCCACCGGCTACAAGCACATCGTTGACGTCGTCAAGCGCCAGATTCCGGGCGTCCGCATCACCGTGATTGAGCCTTCGCCTTACGACGATGTGACGCGCCCGCCGCTATTTGAGGGCGGCTACAACCAGGTCCTGCTGCGCTACAGTGATTTTCTCAAGCAACTGGCGGTCGACCAAAAGCTGGGTGTCGCCGATCTTAACAACCCCGTAGTTGCCTCGCTGCGAAAGGCGAATGCGGCCGATCCAACGGGCGCCGCAAAGCTGCTCCCCGATCGCGTCCATCCCGTTGCTGGCGGCCATCTTCTCATGGCCGAGGCGCTGCTCAGGGCCTGGAACGCGCCCGCTCTGATTAGCGACGTCGAATTGGACGCTACCCGGAAAGAGCCTGTCCGCCAGACGAATGCTCACATCACTGACTTGCGGGCCGCTCAGGGCATCTCGTGGACTGAACTCGACGACTCGCTTCCCATGCCGATTAACATGGCGGACCCGGTGGTTGCGCTGGCCGTACGGTCCTCCGATTTCGTAGCCGCGCTGAACCAGCAGCCGCTCAAAGTACGCGGCCTCGCGGGTGGGCCCTACACTCTCCGGATCGACCGTGAACCCGTCGGCACTTTTACGGCAGCGCAACTCGCGAGCGGTATCAACCTGGCGGAACTGCCGACTCCCATGGCTCGGCAAGCGGCCGAAGTTCACGCGTTGACACTCCGCCACAACAATATTCACGCGGCCCGGTGGCGTCAAGTGCAGGTCCCCATGGAACGATACAACTCGGCCCACGTATCCAGAGCGATGGAGGCGCTGGATGAATTAGAGGGGGATCTGGTCAAAGAACAACATGCCGCTGCCCAACCCCGGGCTCACCGGCACGAGCTAGTGCCCGAGTAGAAAGCGACGATGAACGTCGAAGGGACCCCCATGCGCTGGCCCACTGCCTGGACAGATCCGGCCGCACTGACGTTATTGAAGGGCTCCGTCATCGACTACCTGTTGATCGAAAAGAGTTCCGCGCTCGATCCCGTGCGTGCCGCCGCGCTACAGCAGGGATTGCACGTAACTGAACCCGATTTGGCTCCGCCGGCAGTTGTCCGGGTAAAGGGCGAATGGCCCGGCATCCGCCTTTCGCGAGCCGCAGGGAATGATGCCACCGCCGGACCGACCGGCGTTCCGTGGGTCAATTCGAATGGCTGGAGAGTCCGACTCGCGGCCGTATTGAATTCGCAGTCCGCGATTTGGGTGGATGCTCCTCCCACCGAGGATTCTGCCCACACAGCGGATTCCTATGTCACCGCGATTGCCGACAGTGCCGCATACGGTGGCCGCTGGATCATCTCGCTCGAACAACAATTTGCAGCCGGCTTAGCTGCCCGCAAACCCGAGTCGCTCAAAGCATGGAAGAAAATCACGCAAGCGGCGAACTTCTTCCCGGCGCATCGCGATTGGACGCAGTACATTCCCGAAGCGAATGTTGGCGTAGTCTCCGATTTCTCGGGATCCAATGAGGTCCTGAGCCACGAACTGCTCAACCTGTTGGCTCGCGCCGGCCAGCACTCGCGGATCATTCTCAAGGACAAGGCGGCCCATCTACCCTTGACAGGTCTGCGGGCCATCATCTATCCCGATAGCAGTGGGCCCTCGACGGATTTGCGCGACCAGGTGATCGCATTCGTCAAAGCGGGCGGCGTCTTGATCACCGGACCTGCCTGGGGAAATATGCCTGCAACGCTCCCGTCCCCTGGCGCCCATCCGCGGTTCTCGGTCCGCGCTCTCGGTAAGGGCAGAGTAGCCGTTGCGAATAAGCGTCCGGATGACCCCTATGTGTTGGCCAACGACGCTGCCGTGTTGATCAGCCATCGCTACGACTTGGTCCGGTTCTGGAATAGCGGAGCGGTTGGATCGTACTATACAATCGCTCCCGACCGAAACCAGGCGGTAGTGCATCTGTTGTTTTATGCCGATCGTGGTCCCGACTCCGCGACCGTCAGGGTAGCAGGGCGTTTTCGCACCGCCACGATGTTGACCCTAGACGATCCCGCGCCGAGGAACGTCAAGACCGAACTGCAGCCCGGCGGGATCGAAGTCTATCTTCCGCCTGTCTCCCAGTATGTGGCCCTGCAGCTTGGAGTATAGTGAAGCCAATGCATCTGAAACAAACGCGAAGACAATGGTTGTGCCAGACCGCATCGGCGGTCTCAGGAGCTTACTGGGCGGGCTCTTCGATCGCACGCGCCACGCCGGCCCCGACTGCTCCCGTGGCAGTCTCCCGGTGCAGGACCTACGAGCCCAGTGAACTCCTGCCCGTCATGCAACGAATGTTCGACCAACTCGGGGGCTTGGGGCGTCTGGTCAAAGGGAAAACGGTCGCAGTCAAAATCAACCTGACGGGTTCGCCCACCTACCGGCTCGGGTATCTTCCGCTCGAAGACACGCACTACACGCACCCGAACGTCATCGCAGCGGCGGTACATCTGATGGGAAAGGCCGGTGCCTCGCGCATCCGTCTGCTCGAAAGCCCCTGGTCCATGGCGGACCCGGTGGAAGAGTATATGTTGCAGGCCAACTGGGAACCGCGTGAAATCCTGAACGCCGCCTCCCACGTCGAGTTTGAAAATACCAACTACCTGGGGAATGCCAAAAAGTACGCCCGCATGATGGTGCCTCAGGGCGGCTACATCTATCCAGGCTTCGATCTCAACCACTCTTACCAGGACTGCGACGTGTTCGTCAGCATCGCCAAGATGAAGGAGCACGGTACGGCCGGCATTACGCTGTCCATGAAGAACTGTTTCGGACTCACGCCGGCGACGATTTACGGAACCGGCGCGGGGATCGAGGAACCATCGCTGCTGCCCAAAGGCGGGCGCGGACTGGTTCACGCGGGGAACCGGCAGCCGTCCAAGAGCGCGCCGCAGGAGAAGGATCCGACCTCGCCAAGGGACGACAAATATCGTGTGCCTCGCACAGTTGTTGACCTGGTTAGCGCCAGACCGATCCATCTCGCGATCGTCGAAGGCATCAAGACCATGACCGGTGGCGAGGGGCCATGGATTCGAGAGGACCTGCGGCCAGCGGCACCGGCGGTGATCGTGGCTGGTACGAATCCCGTAAACACCGACGCGGTAGCGATGGCGGTAATGGGCTTCGATCCGATGGCCGACCGCGGCACGCCCCCTTTTGAACACTGTGACAGCACGTTGCGACTGGCCGAAGACGTAGGGCTCGGCACTCGCGACCTCAAGCGCATTGACGTGCTCGGCTCGCGCATTCAGGACGTCCGATTCGACTTCGCCGGAATCCGCAAGCAACGCCGGAATTTGCCGCAACGCGAGTTTGGCCTGCGAGGTTAGGCATGGGCGCTCCTGAATCCAGCAGACGGGAATTTGGCAAGCGCGCCCTCGCCGTTGCTCTCGGCTCAGCAACTCGCTTAAGCGGCGCAGTGCAAAACAGCCAGCCCGGAATCAAGCTCTGCGCCCAGTCCTCGGCGAAGCCCACCGACGACGACTTGTTGTTCCTTCGGCAACTGGGTGCCGAATATGTGAGCGTCGGCTCGACCCCGGACCTCCGCACCGCTGAGGGGTTCATCCAGATCAAGAAACGCTACGCGGATGCGGGCATCACGGTTTGGAATATCGGCAATACCAGCGTCCACAACATGCCGGAAGTCACGCTGAACCTTCCCGGCCGGGATAAGAAGATTGAAGAGTACAAACAGTATCTGCGTAATCTGGGCAAGGCCGGAATCCACTACACCACTTACGCGCACATGGGTAACGGAATCTGGAGCAGCGGTCGCGCCACCATTCGGGGAGCTTCTGGCCGGGAGTTCGACCTTGCGAGCCCCAACAAACAAGGGGTTTGGGACGGTGCTGTTTTCAAAGAGCCTCTCTCGCACGGCCGCGAGTTTTCGAAAGAAGAGATCTGGGACAACTACACCTATTTCATCAAGCAGGTTGGGCCGGTCGCCGAAGAGGCCGGAGTTCGCATCGGGATCCATCCTGACGATCCGCCGGTACCCGTGTTAGCCGGAGTGCCTCGCTGTATCTTCGGCAGCTTCGACGGGTATCGCCGGGCGATGGAGATCGCGAACAGCCCGAACGTCGGAATTTGTCTGTGCTGCGGGACCTGGCTCGAAGGGGGCCGGCAACTCACGGGCAAAGATCCCGAAGAAATGATCCGCTACTTCGGCGCCCAAAAGATCTGGAAAATACATTTCCGGAATGTGAGCGCGCCACTGCCCCACTTTGTCGAAACATTCATGGACAACGGCTACTACGATATGTACAAGATCATGAAGGCGCTTCGGGACGTCAACTATGACGGCATTGTTATCCTCGACCACAGCCCTGCTTTGGTGAGCGGATCGAACGCACAAACCGCGTACGGGTTCGCATACATGAAGGCTTTGTTGAATCGGGCCAATGCCGAGGCGAAGGCATAGGGCATGAACGACGGTCTGACGAGAAGAAAAGCTTTGCAGGCGCTCGCGTTCGGCGCGGCGGTCTGTCCTCCCATCGCTCACGCGGCCGAGAAGGTCCCCACGGGGATGCGCGGCGAAGGTCCCGATACCCCTAAGCTTTGTCTTGAAGTCGGCAGCGGCGGTTTGTCGGCGGGCACTTTCGACGAAGCTGGAATGAAGAGGATCAAGCAGCTTGGGGTCAATTATGT